>CAYGLI010000063.1:0-2480 GCA_964350795.1 uncultured Micavibrio sp. | reverse complement strand
TTTATTCATTAAGGCGGTACGGCGAATTTTTGTACCATCGCTGATGGCCTGACGCCCCTTGGTTGTGTTTATCATCAAATCAATATCACCGTTAATAATCGCATCCACAATATGGGGCTGCCCTTCGGATACTTTATTTATTTTTGTAACATTCAATCCTTGGTCTTTTAGATATTGGCATGTTCCGCCCGTGGCAATCAGATTAAATCCAATATCCGATAAATCCTTGGCGAGTGGAAGCAGTTCATCTTTGTCCTTATTTCGGGTGGAGAGGAAAACCGTGCCTGAGGTTGGTAATATTATTCCTGCGCCCAATTGCGCCTTGGCGTAAGCCTGCGCCAAATCTTTATCAATACCCATAACCTCACCCGTTGACCGCATTTCAGGGCCTAAGATGGGGTCGACATTTGCAAAGCGCGAGAAGGGGAATACTGGAGCCTTCACCGCGGTTTGTTCAATATTTTGCAGGCCATCCAATGCACCAGAGCGACGGTAATTCGCAAGCGATTCACCGGCCATTAAACGTGCGGCAATTTTGGCAATTGGCACACCCGTTGCCTTGGCAACAAATGGTACTGTGCGTGACGCGCGTGGGTTGACCTCAATAATATAAACATCATCTTCGCCTGTATCGCGGTTTTTCTTGGCGGCGAATTGCACATTCATCAATCCCTGAACATTTAAGGCCAAGGCCAATTTCTGCGCCTGTTTTTCAATATCTTTAACAACCTTGTATGAAAGGGAGTGGGGAGGGAGCACACATGAGCTGTCGCCAGAGTGAATGCCAGCCTCTTCAATATGTTCCATGATACCCGCAACAATGGCTTCTTTCCCATCACACAACACATCAACATCAATTTCAATGGCTTGGTTGAGGTAACGGTCAAGGAGAACAGGCGCATCACCAGACACCATAACAGCCCGTTCGATATAATTTTCCAGTTCGGCCTTGCTGTGAACAATTTCCATGCCCGCACCACCTAAAACATAGGACGGGCGAATAACCAGAGGATATCCAACCGCATCACCTTTTTCGATGGCCTCGGCGGATGTAAAGGCAATATCGTTGAAGGGTTGGCGTAAATCTAAATCCTGTATGAGTTGTTTAAATCGTTCGCGGTCTTCGGCCAAATCAATCATATCGGGGTCTGTGCCCAAGATTGGAATGTTGTTGTCTTTGAGGAATTGAGCCAATTTCAAAGGTGTTTGGCCACCCAATTGAACAATCACGCCCTTTATCTCACCCTCCGCGCGAATGATTTCCAGCACATCCTCGGCGGTTAATGGATCAAAATAGAGACGATTTGCCGTGTCGTAATCGGTTGAGACGGTTTCAGGGTTACAATTAATCATAATCGTTTCATAGCCAGCCTCTTTGAGCGCATAACAGGCGTGGACACAGCAATAATCAAATTCAATCCCTTGCCCAATACGGTTTGGCCCACCGCCCAAAATTATAATTTTTTCATTTTTTGTTGGGTTACATTCGCTCTCGCCGCCGCTTTCGTAGCATCCATACATATATGGAGTTTCGGAAGGAATTTCACCAGCGCAACTATCGACCCGCTTGTAAACAGGATGGACATTATGCGTGTGACGGGCATTACGGACGGCAGATTCATCGACATTAACTAATTTTGCCAATCTTGCGTCACTAAACCCTTTTTTCTTAAGCTCAAGCCATGCATGAGGATTTTTAGGTAACCCATTTAATTGAATCAACTTTTCGGTTTCGATTAAATCCTGAATTTGGTCTAAAAACCAAGGATCAAAGAATGTTATGGCGTGAATATCATCGACACTCATGCCCTGTCGCATGGCCTGTGCCGCCATTAATAAACGATCTGGTGTTGCCTTGGATAAGGATGCTGTCATTTCTTCTTTCGTTTGACCGATATCAATGTCATCAAACCCTGTTAGGCCCGTTTCCAATGAACGTAATGCTTTTTGCATGGATTCTTGAATATTTCGTCCCATGGCCATAGCCTCACCCACGGATTTCATCGCGGTGGATAGGTTATTGTCAGACCCTTTGAATTTCTCAAATGCAAAGCGTGGAATTTTTGTAACAACATAATCAATTGTCGGCTCAAACGATGCAGGGGTTTTGCCATTGGTGATATCATTCCCCAATTCATCGAGCGTATAACCAACGGCCAGTTTTGCGGCAATTTTGGCAATCGGAAAACCCGTGGCCTTTGATGCCAATGCGGATGAACGAGACACACGAGGATTCATTTCAATCACAACCATCCGCCCATCGCTTGGATCAACGGCAAATTGTACGTTTGAGCCACCAGTTTCCACACCGATTTTTCGCAACACGGCAATTGATGCATTACGCATCCGTTGGTATTCTTTGTCCGTGAGCGTTAGGGCAGGGGCAACAGTGATGGAATCGCCCGTATGCACACCCATTGGGTCAATATTTTCAATAGAACATATAATAATACAATTATCGGCCGTATCGCGAACAACCT
>CAYGLI010000062.1:0-9505 GCA_964350795.1 uncultured Micavibrio sp. | reverse complement strand
TTTGCCCTTGGTGTGTCGGCCTATGGCGCGGCGATGTTTCATTTAATGACACATGCGTTTTTCAAGGCATTGTTGTTCCTTGGTGCAGGGTCGGTTATTCACGCCATGTCGAATGAACAAGATATGCGCAAAATGGGTGGAATTTGGAAAAAAATACCACTGACTTATACCTGCATGTGGATTGGGTCATTGGCGCTTGCAGGTGTGCCATATTTCGCGGGATATTTTTCCAAGGATATGGTCTTGGAGGCCGCATGGGCGGATCAATCGAGCCACGGAAATTTGGCCTATTGGTTAGGGATAACCGCGGCGTTTATCACGGCGTTTTATAGCTGGCGTTTGTTGATTATGACGTTCCACGGAAAACCGCGTGCGGATGAAAAAACAATGGATCATGTTCATGAATCTCCATTTGTGATGCTATTGCCATTGCTTGTGTTGGCAACAGGAGCGGTGTTTGCGGGATACGTATTTTACGAGTATTTTGTGGGGCATGACCGCGCCGCGTTTTGGGCTTCGGCGTTATTTATCTTACCAATTAATGATACGGTAGAGGCCGCGCATCATGTCCCCATGTGGGTTAAAAAGGCACCATTGGTTGCCGGTGTCAGCGGGATTATCATCGCCACATTAATTTATGGTTTTGGTGGAGCATTCGCGGGATGGATATCACGTGTGTTTAAACCCGTTCACGCTCTATTTTTTAACAAATATTACTTTGATGAGTTGTATCATAATCTATTCCAACGCCCTGCAATTTGGTTTGGTGGATTGTTCTTTAAGGTTGGTGATCAATTAATGATCAATGGCCTTGGCCCCGATGGTATTGCCAAGGTGTCGAAAGGCGGAGCGGGAATATTATCACGCATTCAATCAGGGTTTGTCTATCATTACGCATTCGTGATGATGGTAGGGCTGGTCGGGTTGGTCAGTTGGATTTTTTGGAAAATGGTGATGTAGATGGAAAAAAGAGATGTTATAAAAGCGAATATTAAAATTATTAAGGATGCTGTTCGATCAACATTTGGCATGTCGGAAGATGAACGCGTTAACACAACGAGCGTTAATACACCAACATCAAGAGCGCGCTTCGATGACACGGGGCAATGTAAAGACACTATTGGCGAACAAGAAATTTCGAATTCAGAATTACATGGCATTGCAATGATTGTGACGACAATTCCATATCAAAATTTTGATGAATATGGCGCAGAAGAAGAAAAATTTAAAGGCGGTGCTGTTGCAGGTTTTTTGAATGCTTTAGGGCAAAGAAAAACGGGGCAAGTCGAATGTACAATTAAAGATTTTGATGGGAATGATGTTGAAATCAAATTTCCTGTGATGATTTGTCGAGGGATGACACCAGAAAGACGTGCATCCATAAGGGGTTTGGTTAGAGGCTCTTTAATACGATGAACTTAGAATCCTTTCCAATACTCTCAATCTTAACCTTCCTGCCATTGCTAGGGGCGTTGTTTGTTATGATTATGCGTAGCGACGACCAAGATCGCATCCGCAATAACGCCGTGAATGTGGGTGGGTTTATATCCATCACAACATTTATTTTATCGGTCATTATGTTGTTTCAATTTGATGGTGATTCACACGAATTTCAATTTGTTGAAAAGAAAATTTGGTTTGAATCACTAAATCTGTCTTATCACATGGGTGTCGATGGTATTTCTATTTTCTTTGTTATGCTTGCAACCCTTTTGACACCGATTTGTATCTTATTGTGCAAACAATCAGTGACTAAAAATATTCGTGAATATGTGATTGCGTTGCTTGTTCTTGAAACATTGATGATTGGAACTTTTTGTGCGCTTGATGGCATTTTATTCTATGTGTTTTTTGAGGGCGTTTTAATACCAATGTTTATTATGATTGGTGTTTGGGGTGGGTCGCGACGGGTTTATGCGGCGTTTAAATTCTTCCTCTTTACCCTGTTAGGATCGGTCTTAATGTTGGTTGGATTTTTATATTTATTCATCCATAACGGCACAACCGACATTCCTACCATGATGGATAATATTCCATCTGTTGGCGCGCAATATTGGTTGTTCTTGGCGTTTTTTGCGTCCTTTGCCGTCAAGATGCCCATGTGGCCTGTTCATACATGGTTACCCGATGCGCATGTTGAGGCACCAACAGGGGGATCAGTTATTTTGGCGGGGGTTTTGTTGAAAATGGGTGGATATGGATTCCTAAGATTTTCAATTCCGATGTTTCCCGAGGCGGTGGATTATTTCACGCCAATGATTTTCTGGTTGTCCGTAATTGCCATTATCTACACCTCGCTTGTCGCGCTTGTCCAAAATGACATGAAAAAAATGATTGCTTATTCATCTGTTGCCCATATGGGGTATGTGACATTGGGGATATTTACCGCCACGACCCAAGGTGTGGAGGGCGCGATATTCCAAATGATATCACATGGTTTGATTTCAGGAGCGTTGTTTCTGTGTGTTGGTGTTGTTTATGACCGTATGCATACGCGTGAAATTTCCAGGTATGGCGGCATTGTTAAAAACATGCCCAAATATGCTACCTTGCTGATGATATTTATGTTGGGATCAGTCGGGTTGCCAGGAACATCCGGATTTGTTGGCGAAATCCTTGTCCTTATGGGCGCATTTCAGGTTGATAGCGTCATTGGAACCTTGGCGGCGTCTGGTTTGGTGTTAGGGGCAACATATATGTTATGGCTTTATCGTCAGGTGATTTTTGGTCCTGTTACGAATAAAGATGCAGGCAAAATGAGTGACGTCAATGGCATGGAAAAATTTGCCCTTATCCCATTGGCATTAATGGTTTTATGGCTTGGTATTCAACCAAATTTTATCATTGATAGAATCGGGCCATCGGTTGATAACTTGCTTGCAAATTATTATCAGGCGATACCATTGCCAACAAATGAATTAGAGGCGATGGGGCGAATATAATGGTAAATGAAATGACGATATTTGCGGATCTTTACACGGCGCGTGCCGACGTTTTTATGGCGGTGTCTGCATTGGCGCTTTTGGTTATTGGTGTTTGCATGAAGACACGCGCCATGCACCGTGTTGCCATTATGGGCGCAACGGTTTTATTCATCGCGTTGATGATGATTTTACAACAGGATAATACGGGGGCAGGCGTAACCTTGTTTGGCGATATGATCATCTATGACCGTTATGGCGTGTTCATGAAGGTGTTAGTCGCACTTGGTGGACTTGCCGCCATATTCATGGGCGTTCGCGATTTGGGCTCTCATGTCATCGGACGGTTTGAATATGTTATTTTAATTCTATTGGCCGTATTGGGGATGAATATCATGATTTCATCCAACAATATGCTTTCACTCTATATTGGATTGGAATTGCAATCATTGAGCCTTTATATCTTGGCGGCGTTTAATCGCAACAGTTTGGTGTCTGCCGAGGCAGGGTTAAAATACTTCATTCTTGGCGCATTATCCTCTGGGATGTTGCTGTTTGGTATTTCACTCGTTTATGGATTTACGGGAACGACATCATTTCCACTCATTGCCGATGTTATTTTAATGGATCAATCACCCGATGTGGCAATGCCGTTAATCGTGGCGTTTGTGTTCATATTGGTTGGAATTGCATTTAAAATTTCGGCTGTACCATTTCATATGTGGACACCGGATGTTTATCAGGGGGCGCCAGCCTGTGTCACTGCGTTTTTCGCAATGGCACCAAAAATTGCGGCGATTGCCCTGATGGGGCGTTTGTTATTTGCCGTATTTGGCGATATGCAGGCAGATTGGGTGCAAATTTTATATGCATTATCCATCGCATCCATGGTTGTTGGTGCGTTTGCCGGATTGGTGCAAAATAATATCTATCGTTTGCTTGCCTATTCATCAATTGGAAATATTGGTTTTGCGTTACTTGGTTTTATTGCGGGTGGGCTTGATGGTGTGACTTCAACCTTGGTTTATATGGCGATATATATGGTTGCAACCGCGGGATTATTCGCCATGATTTTGGCCTTACGTGACAAACAAGATGTTGCCGCAACGAAATTAACTGATTTTGCAGGATTGTCTCAAACCTCCAAACCATTGGCCTATGGCATTGCACTATTGATGTTTTCAATGGCGGGGATACCACCATTGGCAGGGTTCTTTGGTAAATTATTTGTCTTTAAGGCATTGGTTGAGGGCGACCATATTATATTGGCAACGCTTGGTTTGGTTGTGTCCGTTGTTGCGGCCTATTACTATCTTCGCTTGATTAAAATCATGTTCTTTGACCAACCATCCGCGGGTGGGGATTACAGCGTGAAATCAACATATTTATTACGTTGGGTGTCTGTTCCATCACTCTTATTTATTGTGACCTATATCATTTTCCCTGATTGGCTGGTATACGAGGCCACACAGGCGGCGTTGTCGCTTAAATAGATAACCATGTTTGATATCGAATATTACGAAACCGTTGAATCCACGATGGATATTGCGCGAGATGATTTAGTTCATAAGCGAATTATTCAAGCAGGCGAACAAACAGGTGGGCGAGGGCGCAGGGGTAATCAATGGTTATCGCCCAAGGGCAATTTACACCAATCCATTATCTTAAAACCTGATACGCCCCGTGAATCATGGGGGCAGTTATCATTCGTGATTGCTGTGGCATTAGGGCAGGCATGCGAGGCCATTGGAATAGAAAATTATAATTTGAAATGGCCGAATGATGTTTTGATCAATGATAAAAAACTAGCAGGAATATTAATAGAGGTTCAGGGCGATTACGTGATTATCGGCACAGGAGTCAACATCCAGCATTGCGATGACGAACGCGCCAAGGTTTCGGATTTCACGGATATTTCGGTTAATGATTTCCGTGATGTGTTCCTAAAACATATTGCGCAATATTTCGAAATTTGGGAAGAAGATGGATTTGCCCCAATCCGTGAACTTTGGATGAAACATGCCTATCGTTTAGGTGGTCATATTCAGGCGCGACTACCCAATGTTACTTACGAAGGGATCTTCGAAGATTTGGATGAGACAGGAATCTTGCTTTTGCGTGAAAATGATGGCAACTTAAGGCAAATTAACAGCGGAGAAATTCTGGTATGTTCCTAGCTATCGATTGCGGCAATACAAATATTGTTTTTGCAGTGTTTAATAATGACACGCCAACTGTTTGGCGGTGTCAGACGGATGCCAAAAAAACGGCGGACGAATACGCATCGTGGTTGATGCCACTACTGTCTCACGCCAATATTCAATTTGATGATATTGATTCGGCGTTAATTAGTTCGGTTGTGCCGAATGCGAATTTTAATTTAGATCGCCTGTGTAAAAAATATTTTAACGTCACGCCTAAATTTATTAAATCACCTGATGTTAAAATTGATTTAGATATCAAACTTCCTAACCCCGAAACATTGGGCGCGGACCGCATTGTGAACAGCGTGATGGCAAAAATTAAATACAAACTACCCTGTGTGATTGTTGATTTTGGCACTGCCACAACATTCGATGTGATTGATAAAAATAGTACGTATATTGGTGGAGTAATCGCACCAGGGATTAATTTATCACTCGATGCACTTCACCGCGCCGCAGCGGCGTTACCCAAGGTCTCGATTGAAAAAACGGATAGTGTGATTGCCAACACAACCGTCACGGCGATGCAATCTGGCCTATATTGGGGATACGTTTCAATGATAGAGGGAATTATATCGCGGATGGAGAGTGAGTTAGGCGCAAAACCAACGGTTGTCGCCACAGGAGGACTTGCCACAACATTCGCCAATGGAACGGATATCATTGATGATGTTGACCATGATTTGACTCTAGAGGGGTTAAAATTAATTCACTCTCAAAATGCTTAAAAAACTTTGTGTAACTTTGTGTCCTTTGTGGTAAAACCCTTTTCATGAGCAAAAATAAATCAAACGACCCTAACCATTATACCCCAACCAAAGACGGCATAACATTTTTACCACTTGGTGGATGTGGGCAATTTGGTGCGAATTTCAACCTTTATGGATATGATGGTAAATGGATCGCCATTGATTGTGGAATTGCATTCGCGGATGATAGGTTACCAGGTGTTGATATTTTATTACCAGATCCAAAATTTATCGCGGGGCAGGCGGATAATTTACAAGCCCTGATTATTACCCATGCACACGAAGACCATATTGGTGCGGTGGCGCGCGTTTGGCCACAATTGAAATGCCCAATATATGCATCCGCCTTTGCCGCCTGTGTTTTAAAAAGAAAATTCAGCGAATATCCACCCGCGAATGGCAAACCAGAAATTATTATATTCGAAGACATCATAAATGTTGGTGATTTCGCGATAGAGGCATTGGCTGTTGCTCACTCTATCCCCGAATCATTCGCCATGGCAATCACAACACCTATTGGAACGGTATTGCATAGTGGTGATTGGAATTTAGATCCTAAACCAGTTATCGGTCCCGCGACATCTGAAAAAGCCTTTAAGGCATTGGGTGATAAGGGCGTTATTGCCTATATAGGGGACAGCACAAACGCACCTGTTGATGGTTTTAGCGCCTCTGAATCTGAGGTCTCACCGTCATTTGAAAAACTATTCAAGGGATGCACTGGTAAAATTGCAGTGACATTATTTTCATCTAACATATCGCGTGTGATTGGAATTCATCGTGCAGCGAAAGCATGTGGGCGACAGGTTTGCATCGCAGGGCGTTCATTGGCCAATATGGTTGATAATGCACGAGCGTGTGATTATATCCCTGATGACATGCATTTCGTTGAGATGAATGATGCGCAAAATATCAGCGCAAATAAAATCGTTTATATTGTAACGGGTTCTCAAGGCGAAGATCGCGCCGCATTGGCACGTATTTCACGCGGAAATCATCCACGCATTAAAATGGGAAGAGGGGACACAGTATTTTTCTCTGCCCGTTCAATCCCAGGAAATGAGCGCGGAATTATCGATATGAAAAATTTATTGTTAGAAGGGGGCGTGCATGTCATTGACCCTGAAAATGCAGGTGAAATTATTCATGTATCTGGCCATCCACGCCGTGGTGAAATTGAAAAAATGTTGTCATGGGTTCGCCCAAAGGCATTGATTGCCATTCATGGAGAGCGATTGCAACAGGCCGCACACGCCGCCATGCATGACAATGCAACGGTTCCAACAAACGGACAAATCATGCTAATCACATCCGATGGTAAGGTTACGACAAAGGGATTTGTTGAATCGGGACTACAGGTCGTTGATTTTGACCGTATTGTTAATTTAGACCACGCCGCAGTATCAGAGCGCCGAAAAATAAGCCTAAACGGCGCCGTCATGGTGTCATTGGTTTATGATTTGGTCGATGATGATATTTTGGACTTACAAACAACAACATTGGGATTGTTTGATTTAGACACCGAACGCGACCAAAAACATTTTGATGATTTGGAAAGCCACATTGATAAGGCCATTTCAAAAATGTCACCCAAGGATCGTCGTAAAGAAGACCAATTAGAACAAAAAATTAGGTCATACACAAAACGGTATTTCCGCGAATTATTCGATGTTCGCCCTGCGGTTGAGATTCATATAACTTTGTTGGATTAAAAACATGTCACTACTTGCATCTATTTTCACATACTTGATTATTTGGTGGACGGTTTTGTTTGCTGTTTTGCCGTGGGGTAATCGACAACCTGAATCGCCAGAACAGGGCATGGCCTATGGCGCGCCCGTAAACCCAAATATAAAGAAAAAATTAATTGCGACAACGATCGTGTCCTTTATTGTGCTTGGCATTATCTATGCATTAATTCAAATGAATTTAATTGATTTTAGGGAGATTGCTCGTGAAATGGATACCAAAATATATGGTGATCGGTCTATTGATTTGTCTCAATAGTCAGGCAAACGCCTTTGATCCGTGTACAGACATCATTACTCACAAACCACGCGCGGATGTGAACCATAATGCATCACCTGTTCAGGTTCCTGAACACATTCAAATTCCACTCACAATCGATATGGCGGAACGCTATGGTATCGAGAGATTGCCTGAGGGTTCAGAATTAAACGCAGAAATTGGCGTAATTGAAATTGACCAACATGGCGGTATCTTTTATAACGGTGAGAACATTTCAGGCGACATAAAGGATAAATGTGATAATGAATCAGGCGAATTTAAAGACATCATCGAACAACAAGCAGAAGACGGCGATAACACCGACACGGGAAGAAAACTTCCCTGAGTGGTATCAGGCAGTTATTAAGGCTTCTGATTTAGCGGAAAATTCTCCTACGCGCGGATGTATGACCATTAAACCTTATGGTTTTGCCCTGTGGGATAATATCAAAAATGCCTTGGATGAAAAAATCAAAGATCAGGGTGTTCAGAATGCCTATTTCCCAGTTCTTATTCCATTATCATTCTTGGCGAAGGAAGCCGACCATATTGATGGTTTTGCAACGGAATGCGCGATTGTGACGCATCATCGCCTATCAAAAGACAAAAATGGTAAACTTGTTCCTGATCCAGAAAGTGAGTTAACGGAACCATTAATTGTACGCCCAACATCAGAAACAATTATTGGTGAGTCCGTCAAAAACTGGATTCAGTCATATCGCGATTTGCCAATGAAATTAAACCAATGGTGTAATGTGTTTCGTTGGGAAATGAGAACGCGTTTGTTCCTGCGCACGGCTGAATTTTTATGGCAGGAAGGGCACAACGTTTTTGAAACTGCCGAAGAGGCGGAGGCAGACACAAAAACAATGTTGGAATGTTATGCTGATATCTTGGAAAATTGGATGGCTATCCCTGTTATTAGAGGTTGGAAGACCGAAGATGAACGATTCCCCGGTGCCGTTGATACAATGACGACCGAGGCAATGATGTGGGATGGTAAGGCATTGCAATCATCGACATCACATTTTCTTGGTCAAACATTTTCAAAATCCGCGGACATTAAATTTCAATCTCGTGAAGGGGGTATGAAACACGCATGGACAACATCATGGGGGTTTTCAACGCGTGTGATTGGTGGGTTGATTATGGTGCATGGTGATGATGATGGTATCAGAATTCCACCAAAAATCGCTCAACATCAAATCGTTATCTTGCCATTTTTCAAAGGCGATCAAGATGATAAAATATTGGCTTATTGTGAAGAATTAAAACAAAAGCTTAAATCAAAAAATATTCGTGTTTTATTGGATGATCGCGATATGCGCACAGGTGAAAAATCATGGGAATGGATAAAAAAAGGCGTTCCGCTACGCGTTGAAATTGGTGGGCGTGAAATGGAAGGTGGTGAATTATCCGTCACGCGTCGTGATTTGGGTAAAGATTCAAAAACAACGATGAGTGTCGATAATTTTGTGGATCAAATCCAAGATATTTTGGATGATATTCAAAAAAATATGTTTGATGAGGCCAAAAAGCAGCTGGATGATCGTATTGTCGATGTTGATAATCTGGTGGATGCTCGTGCATTTTTTGCCGATGACAAACAAGGTTTCGTTCGTTT
>CAYGLI010000061.1:5200-9511 GCA_964350795.1 uncultured Micavibrio sp. | reverse complement strand
AATATCAGCAATCGCGGGTTTAAGGATATGCGCGTACGCACTCGGATTCATGCCCGCTTGTTTTGATAGAACCATTGCGGCGTTGGTTGCCAAATCCCCATGCGTTGGATCGCGGGGGCTTTCGACCGTTAGTTTTGACACATCTAACCCTGTTGATAATGTCCCGTCCGCTGCTAAATCCGCAATAGCTGCCTTAATATCTTTTTCAAATTCGTTATATATATTCATTTTTTTCTCTTCGTTATTTTAACCGCAAAGTAACGCGAAGTCGCGCAAAGTTCTATTGCGTTTTTGTTCGTGCAACGCGTTTTATGCCATCCTTCAATGACTTCACGTTAAAATTAATAAGTAATCCTAGCGGACATCCGGATAATTTTAAATAGCTATGTATTTGTGCGAAGTGAATCGGTTGCAATTTATCTACTGTCTTTAATTCAACAATAATGGAATCTTCGACGACCAAATCAAATCGCATTTCTGTTTTTAACACATGCCCATCAATAATAAGCTTACAAGGCATTTGTTTTTGAACTTTGAGGCCCTCTTGAAGTAAAAAATAGTAAACGGCTTCCTCATATATTTTTTCTAATAACCCAGGGCCAAGATGCGTGTGAACTTTAAAACAAACATCCAATATTTGTTTTGATATTTTATTAATATCATCACCGACATCTTTTTGTGGTTTAAAACTATCCATCATGCTCTTAAAAACTTTGCGTTACTCTGCGCGACTTTGCGGTTCAAGTTTTAACTCACTCCCCACTTAGTTCAAATAATCTTGCATGCTCAATCAACGCGAAACGATCGGTCATTCCAGCGATATAATCACATACAACGCGTGCCTTGGCATTTTTATCTTTGCGTGCAAAATCGATTTTATCCTGCCAATCCTGTGGCATGCATTCTGGGCGCTCCAAAAACACATCAAACAAATCCCTCACGGTTTTTTCCGCCTTATGACGCATGCGATTGACCGTGTAATGGGTGTACATGCGATTCCATAAAAATTTCCGTAAGGTTTGAACCTTTTCAAACATTGATGGTGAAAACGCAACCATTTGTTCCTTGGCTTTGCGAATATCCTCAACCGTTTCAATGTTATGATTGAATAGTCGTGTCTTGGTTTCTGCCAGAACATCCTCGACCATTTCACCAATCATTTCACGGATGATTTCGGCATTGAATTTTACCACTGGTAAATCAGGGTATTTCGCGCGTGTGGCCTCAATAATATCACCCATTAGGGGGATAGATTTTAAATCATCAACAGTGAATAACTCTGCGCTCAATCCATCCTGCACATCATGGTTGTTATAAGCGATATCGTCGGAAATTGCCGCAATTTGTGCCTCCAACGAGGCATAAGTTTTCAATCGTAAATCCGTTTGTTTTTGCAACATGGCTAGGCTGTGTGGTAATTTTTTAGCCGAAACAGGGCCATTATGTTTGACGATGCCTTCCAATGTTTCCCACGTTAAATTGAGGCCATCCCATTCAGGGTATTTTTCCTCTAATGTTGTTACAACGCGTAATGATTGGTCGTTATGTTCAAATCCACCAAGGTTTTTCATGCATTCCACCAACGCATCTTCGCCCGTGTGGGCAAAGGGTGCGTGCCCCAAATCATGCGCCAGCGCAACCACCTCCGCCAAATCCTCATTCACAAATAATGCCCGTGCCAATGTGCGGGCAATTTGCGCAACCTCCAACGTATGGGTCAAACGCGTACGATAATTATCACCATGCGAATACACAAACACCTGTGTTTTATATTTTAAACGGCGAAAGGCGGATGCGTGAATAACACGGTCACGATCACGTTGAAAACAAGTGCGGTTTTCACTTTCGGATTCTTTAAATAATCGCCCTTGTGATAAATCGGCGCGACATGCATAGGATGCCAACGGCACAGCGCAATAATTATAGGATGGATTCTGATTGTTCATATCTTATAAAGTAACTGGATAACTCGTAAACTACAATTGCGAAAACATTATCAAGCACATAGTTTTTTATGTATGAGTGATATAAAAAATAAATGGTGGCGCGGTGGCGCTATATACCAAATCTATCCACGTAGTTTTTATGATAGTGATGCCAACGGTATTGGTGATTTAAAAGGAATCACTGAAAAATTAGATTATGTTGCATCATTGGGCGTTGAGGGAGTTTGGATATCACCTTTTTTCACATCTCCCATGAAAGATTTTGGTTATGATGTGTCCGACTTTCGTGATATCGACCCAATTTTTGGAACAATGGATGATTTTGACACGCTTTTGGAACAAGCACATGCTCTTGGCCTTAAAATTATTATTGATTTGGTTTTCAGCCATACCTCCGACCAACATGAATGGTTTCAATTAAGCTGCAAGGGTAACGACAATCCAAAATCAGATTGGTATGTGTGGGCCGACCCCAACCCAGATGGATCACCACCCACAAATTGGCAATCCATATTTGGTGGCCCTGCATGGACATTTAATACCACCCGCGAAAAATATTATCTTCATAATTTTTTAAAGGAACAACCTGATCTGAATTATCACAACCCAGCCGTTCAGGACGAGGCATTAAATATCGCCAAATTTTGGTTAAACAAGGGTGTAGATGGATTCCGCCTAGATACCGTTAATTTTTATTTCCATGACAAACAATTACGAAACAATCCCCCAAAAGAAAAAGGGGAATATGGTGGAACGCAATATGACGGTTTATGGCCGTATGGTATGCAACATCACAAGTATGATAAAACGCAACCAGAAAATCTTGATTTTATTGAAAGATTACGCGCCCTGACTGACCTCTATGAAGACCGATTTTTAATTGGCGAGGTTGGTGATGATGACCAAATACAAACCGCCGTTGATTATACATCAGGCGATAACCGCCTTCATTCTGCATACAGTTTTGCCTTACTGGGTGGTCAACATAAAAAATTACTGTCAAGCCATATTTCTGACCCTGTTAAAGAAGAACTTTCAAAAGGTGGGGAAAGTTGGCCTTCATGGGCGATGTCAAATCACGATGTTATTCGAACGGCGACACGGTGGGGTGAAAATAATCCCAAGAATCACGCTAATTATTCAAAAATGACCATGGCGATTTTAGGGTGTCTGCGCGGATCAATTTGTATTTATCAAGGCGAAGAACTTGGCCTGACCGAAGCCGAATTAAAATTCGAACACTTGGTCGACCCATGGGGCATTGCGCTGTGGCCCGAATGGCAAGGACGTGACGGGTGCCGAACCCCCATGCCTTGGAATGAATTCAAACATAACGCTGGCTTTACTGAAATGGAGGGCACCCCGTGGCTACCCGTTTGCCGTAAACATTATCCGCTTGCGGTTAGACAACAGGAACTAGACGAAAAATCAATGCTATCCTTCACCAAGGATTTCTTAGTATGGCGCAAAAATCATCCCGTTTTAAAATATGGTGATATTGAATTTTTAGATTATGATGATGATATTTTAGCGTTTTTTAGAATAGACGCCGACCAAAAATATCTATGTGTTTTTAATTTAAGCGATCAGGAACAAACCATTGATATTGGTATACAAGCCGACACGCTCTATGCACTTGATTCATCATTATCTGGTGAATCCTTGTCATTATCGTCTTTTGGTTTTTCCATCATCGGCTGATTTTGTTCCAACAATTTCACCACGTCAAACAACACACCAATAACCTTGTTCAATTGTGCAGGATTTGATAGTGGATTTGTTGTTCGAACGGCGATAAATGATTGTTCACCATCACTAAGGAATGCCGTTTCAAAAGGTAATTTTGATAATTTTTGAATAGCATTCAATCGATCTTTATTCTCTAAAAACCATATCTCTGGCGCTTCATCCTCAAATGTTCGCGCCAATATGCCTTTTGGCCAACGACCATCATCAACAGAAAACGGTTCAGGCAAATCCAATAATGACACAAAATCCGAAAATGCAGGGGACGCAACAACACATAATAAATCTGGGATATCATTCAAAAACACCTCAATGACATTTTTTGACATTTTTTGTCCTAGGGGTGTATCGACCATTTGTGTGTAAAAATTAACCAACCGCCCCTTAATATCACCCGACATGGATGGCGGTTGCATCATTGGCCCCGCAACATATTGCAGGCCATATTTTTGTGCAAATTTTTTCCATGTTCGTTTTTGTTCATAGGTTGCGTGATAGGACCACAGGAAAAACCCAATCGCCGTCAAAACAAACACAACCCATAAAAATAACCACATGGTTTGAGAATAGCAGAATCTTGTTGAAGGAAAAGAGTGAAATCCTTACTTCTCCCCTTATT
>CAYGLI010000061.1:0-5190 GCA_964350795.1 uncultured Micavibrio sp. | reverse complement strand
CCCTTATTCATGCTATCTCTATAAAACATGCCTCAAACCGCGAATGCACAAAAACCACTATCATTCCCATCTGTTTCAACGGTGGTGATATTTGATGCTCAAATTTGTATCATGACGCATGAGGGAGAGATTTTAACACAGGCATTGGGGGATCGATTATCGCTTCCTCCCGCGCTTCGTAATTCGCCCATTTTAACCTGTCATGCGCCGTGGATATCATCAAAATTAAATTTATCGCCTTATTCTGCATTTGATATTTTGGAACTGTATGCCTTTGTCCGTCCCGCGCAATTTGTCACACCAACGCTCAATGGTCTTGCAAGATCGGTTGATTTATCGATCCCCCAATCAGGTGAAGATGCACCATTTTTAATGATCGAAATTTGCCAATATTTATTGGCAAAATTGCAATCCCTGCCTGATAAAGAAAAATCAAAATGCATCACAATTGCACAGGCCATGGCGCGCCAAGGGCAAGGATGGGCATGGGCACCCTATGTTTTGGACGCGCTTGGTACGCCGTATGACAAACACATGCCCACCAACCCCAAGGCCGACATGAATATTTTTGAGGGGTTAATTGAATGGGCAGAGGACGCGCCACCACCGCCCAATAAATTTGATATCGTGAGTGGTGATGAAACACGCGCACACCTCAAAACCCTATTACAACGCCGTGAATCCGCCGGTAAAAAAGCTGAAATCCGTGGCCAACAAGCCAACTACGCCACACGCATTGCCGATCATTTTACGCCAAAAACAACCGATGATTCACCTCATGTCCTGATTGCACAGGCAGGAACAGGCATTGGTAAGACCTATGGCTATCTTGCCCCTGCACAATTATGGGCGGATGCGAATGAGGGACGCGTGACCATTTCTACCTATACAAAAAACCTGCAACGCCAAATTGAACAAGATTTGGAAATCCTTTATCCATCCGATGATGACCGCAACCGCAAGGCCGTTATTCAAAAAGGACGTGAAAATTATTTATGTTTGCTTAATCTTGAGGAACTCATCACCTCCGCCGCGCTTGCCCAAAATGATCGCACAATTATTGCCGCGGGTCTCATGGCACGTTGGGCGATGACAACCCATGACGGGGATTTAACGGGGAACAGCTTTCCTGGATGGCTCACAAATTTGCTTGGCTTACAAAATACTTTGGGATTGGCCGACAGGCGCGGTGAATGCGTTTACGCCGCCTGCGACCATTATCACAAATGTTTTATTGAGGGGATGAACCGCAAGGCCAAGCGCGCGCGCATTGTGATTAACAATCACGCCCTCACCATGATTCGCGCCGCGACGGAGGCCAGCGACGCCGTCACACCCTTCATCGTTTTTGACGAGGCGCATCATTTATTCCAAGCCGCCGATTCCGCATATGGTGCAAATTTAACTGGATTAGAAGGCGCAGATTTACGGCGATGGTTATTAGGCCCCGAAGACCAAGTTCGTAAAAATGCCTCATCATCGCGTGGTCGCGGCATTCGCAAACGGTTAGAGGGATTATTGGATGAAAATTCCCCCGCATTTCATGACGTTGGAAAAATCATGGTGGCGGCGCGTGAATCCCTGCCTGGTCTTGGATGGCGCAAACGTGTGTTTAACCATGATCCATTTGGCGCGATGGAGGAATTTTTATCCGCCATATCCGCCCATGTCATGACGCGGGCAAAGGACGCGCAATCCCATTACACCATCGAATGCGATATTGCGCCCATAACCAATGACCTGATTGAAAAGGCCGAAAGGGCACGAACATCGCTCAAAAAATTACAAAAACCATTGGCGGATTTATCGGCCAATTTACGGGCGATGATGGAGGATAAGGCCGATGATTTTGATAAGGATACATTGGCGCGATTGGATAATTTATCCGCATCCATTGAACGACGCTCAACGCTCCTCGTTTCCGCATGGGTGATGATGGTTGAGGAGTTGATAGAGAGCAAAAATGACGATGCCTTCATCAATTGGTTTGAAATCACACGTATGCAAGGCAAAAATTACGATGCGGGCATGTTTCGCCGATATAAAAACCCGATGGAACCATTTGGAAATTCCATCCGCCACACCGCGCATGGCCTTATCATGACATCGGCCACCATCCGCACACAAAAAGGTGATGATGAACATCATTGGATAGAGGCAGAACAACAATTAGGAACAAAATTCATCACCGATATGACGCCCACAAAAATTGATTTGCCCTCGCCCTTTCAATACGCCAATCAATCCAAAATTTTAATTGTCACGGACGTTGATAAAAATAATGGCATGGCCGTGGCCAACGCGACCAAGGCCATATTTGAGGCATCAAACGGCGGTGGACTTGGCCTGTTCACATCCATTCAACGGTTGAGACAGGTTTATAATTCCATCAGCGATGTTTTGGAACGCCAATCCATCCCCCTCTATGCCCAACATGAAAATGACATTGATATCGGCACATTAACCGATATGTTCCGCGATGATGACCGCGCGTGTTTATTGGGTACGGACGCCGTACGCGATGGCATTGACGTTGCGGGGCGGTCTCTGCGGTGCATGATTTTTGACCGCGTGCCGTGGCCGCGCCCAACCATTTTACACCGTGAGCGACGCAATATATTTGGTGGCCGCGCCTATGATGAAAACATCACCCGCCTGAAATTAAAACAAGCCTATGGACGCCTCATCCGCACTGAAACCGACAAAGGCGTATTCTTGATGTTAGACGGGTCCACCCCATCGCGTTTGTTAGACGCCTTCCCCGAGGGTGTTGAGGTGCAACGTATGAAATTGAGCGATGCGATAAAAGAAGTTAAGTCGTTTTTATAGGGAATTAAACTTAAAAAACTTAATTAAAAACAACCAATATATTGATTTTATGTTGTTTTTTGAAATTTAAGTCGTTTAAGTTCCATTATTTTGAGTTCACCAAAAAGATACCCAATAAACGCCCATGGCTTGTGACCTTAATCCCTTCTTGAGCAGGATCGGCGGACACGTCCCGTACCAATTGCGCGAAATGCGTTTTAAAATATTGCGTTGTAACGGTTATATATTTTGTATTTTCCATGACGATATTATAGGATATTATTCCTAGATTGTCAAGTTGATTATTTGTTGATTTTTACCATAAAAATATGTATAAAAATTCATGGATAAACATTTCATTAATAAAGTTAACAACCGTTTATTGTTTGAACCACAACACCCTGAACAAAGTGATGTCGCAATCTTGTTGGGTGCAGAAGGTGTGTCTGGTGACATCGCACGAAAGGCCGCAAAAGACTGCCTTTCGGGCAAGTTTAATAAAATTGTTTTATCCGGTGGGATGCGTATATTTCAACCGCATGTTTATGCCTTTATAAAAACATCGTGTCGAAAATACCCTGAATTGTCACTGCAAATTTCTGACTTCAGCTCACTTAAAAAAGAAGCCGACTATATGCGTGAGATATTGATTAAAGAGCATGTGCCACAAAGTGCAATCGTATTTGAAGACAATCAATCAACAAACACAGGACAAAATTTTAAAAATATTAAGGACGCGGTGTCTTATTTTAAAACTGCGGTGATATACACAACCGCCTATCACCAAAGGCGTGCCGTTGAAACATGTGCACAAGTCGTCCCTCATTTACAAACAACACCTGTTCCTGTTTACCCTTATGGTCTGTCGCGTCAAACATGGTTAGACCAATGGGCAAAAACAATAGGAATTCGCAATATTGTCGCGGATGAATATCAAAAATTAAACCGCAACAACCCAAACAGTTTTTATAATCAAGGATTTTGTGTTCCTGTTAATATAGAAATATTAAAATTAACCAACAATTCTTAATCTTGGTTGCGTTAGAGATTTAGCCTTCAAAACATCTCTCAAAAAATCTTTAAAGCTATGAACAATACCATCACTCCATGATGGACCTTGAATAGCCGTATTATTTCTCTGAAGGATTGTGTGTATATTAAACCTGTCTTTTGGCGCGCGAAGATTGCGATGCGTATCATCAATCAAACCAATATCAGAATGATCGAAATCATCCATTCCCATATGGACATGTTTTGGAAACCGTTTGAGTAAACCTATTTTATCCAATACGTCATTGATAAATGCGCCATGCCTTTTATCCAACATATATGGGTTATCAACACTATCCATTCCAATAATGCCGTCGGCATGTTTAGCAATATCATGCCCTCTGTCCCCTAAAACCATACGCCCATAATTTTCAGTGCCATTTGTGACGAAGACTATTGTCATCCCTTTATCTTTTAATTGGCTAATCAATTGACCAATCTCTGGGTCAATTGCAATTTTTCCGTTTTGAAATTGTTGGGCAATATATCCACCGTCTTCGCATAGCGAATCATGATGATGAACATAAAGTTCCATCTCATCAATTTTAAATTCTTCCGCAAACCATGCCGTTGTGCGCCCTGTTTTTTGATAGGATTCAACCGCCTTTTCAACCAAATCATCAAAGTCATAACGAGCAGCCAAATCAGGATGTAATTCCAAAAATGACTCCACCGTTGCAATCGAAAATTGACGCGCATAGTCGGCATCATAATGATGAACGACATGATCGATATCGATCAAAAGAACATTCAGATTGCTTAATCTGGTTAAATTTTCTTGTTGCATTATAAAATGCTCTCCGTCTGTTCAACTGCCTTTATGGCTTTTTTATTATTTAATCTTAGTTGACAGATTGTGACATTGCGCGGAGAATGTCAAGTTTTTTATGGTAACGTAACTTGTCGCCTTCATCGGTGATGGATGATAGGTCGGATTCGATGTATTTGATTTGTTGGTCGATGTCGGCCTTATCGATATCATTGACGTTAATTGCCTGTTCCGCCAATAACGTGCATTGGTCGCCCGTCACATCGGCAACACCACCCGCGATAAAGATGCGGTCGGTGACATCATTCATATTCTCGCGATATATTTCAACAACGCCAGTGCGGACGTTGGCCACCAATGGCGCATGCCCTGACAACACACCAAAATCCCCTTCCGATCCAGGGATAACCGCCATCGTCACGCCTGTCGACATGAGTTTGGATTCAGGAGAAACAAGTTCAAAATTTATTTTTTGTGTCATATCGTTTTATACCGCCAAGACGCCGAAACGCCAAGTTATTTTTTCTGTTTCGTCATTGCGAGGGAGCATCGCGACCGCGGCA
>CAYGLI010000060.1:0-9536 GCA_964350795.1 uncultured Micavibrio sp. | reverse complement strand
CCATGGTGTATTTCACGCCAATTATGGTGGGGATATCAAATTCCCGCATGGTATGGCCCAGACGATAAAATTTTTGTTGCCGAAACTGAGGAAGAAGCCTATGCCGATGCTCTTAATCATTACGGCGAAACGGTTGAGTTGCGCCAAGATACTGATATTTTGGATACATGGTTTTCATCTGGCCTGTGGCCGTTTGCAACGCTCGGCTGGCCGGACAAAACGCCTGAATTGGATAAATATTACCCTGGGGATGTTTTGGTCACTGGGTTTGATATTATCTTTTTCTGGGTGGCGCGGATGATGATGATGGGGATGTACGCGATGGATGGGCAAGTACCATTCCACAAGGTCTATATGCATGGTCTTGTCCGTGATGCCAAGGGGCAAAAAATGTCGAAATCTAAAGGGAATGTTTTAAACCCATTGGATTTAAGTGAGAAATATGGAACGGATGCCCTTCGTTTCACATTATGTGCGATGTGTGGGCAGGGGCGCGACATTAAATTGGCCGAGCAACGTCTTGAGGGATATCGTAATTTTGGGACGAAATTATGGAATGCCGCGCGCTATTGTCAAATAAACGAGGCAACACCGCGCGTTGGTTTTGACCCTGCAACCGCGAAAAATCCAATTAACCAATGGATGATTGATGAAACCATGGGCGTGATTGAATCGCTTGATTTATCCATGGATCAATATCGATTTAACGATGGGGCCAATGGGGTTTATCATTTCATTTGGGGAACATTTTGTGATTGGTATTTGGAATTTACAAAACCATTAATGGATACTGAATATGCCGAGGAAACCAAGGCGACAACAGGATGGGTTTTAGATCAAATTCTTAAAATCCTGAATCCATTTATGCCATATATCACCGAAACGCTTTACGCGGAATTTCATGGCACGGATAAATTATTGATGGAACAATCGTGGCCCAAGGCCAACGACACCTATCGCAATGGCGATGCCCATCGTGAAATCACATGGTTGCAACAGGTGATATCCGAGATTCGGTCTGTTCGTATCGATATGAACGTCCCTGCATCCGCAAAATTGGATGTCTTGTTCATGGGCGCTGACGACCAAACGAAAACATGGTTAGAAACACACAAGGTGATTATTTCCAAAATGGCGCGTATTCAATCGTTTGAAGCCATTGGTGTAATGCCACAGGGCGCAATTCAATTGGTTGTTGGCGACGTGACCTTTGGACTGCCAGTTGCGGATATCATCGATTTAGACGCCGAACGCGCGCGTTTGCAAAAAGAAATCCAAAAATTACAAAAAGAAATCGCACAAATCGAAGGCCGATTATCAAACCAAGGTTTTGTGTCCAAAGCACCGGAGGATGTTGTTGAGGAGCAAAAACACCGCAAAGAAGAGGCTGTTATGACGGTTGATAAGTTAGAGTCGGCGTTAAAGCAGTTGGATGTGGCTTAAGAATGAAAGAGAAAATCAAAGATTTTGATGAATTTCACTCTGTTGTCGCTTTATATTTTTATGGTTTACTTACCGCAGCTATTGGCTCGTCGTTATTTATAATCTTTTATCTGAATAACCAATATTCATTAGAATTTCCATTTTTAATTTATTTTTTTGCAGCAATATTATTTGTGTGGAGTTTCTTTCTAATTAGGCATGCTTATAAGCGTGTTTTTGATAGTGCAATTACTATGTGGTTAACGCCGAATGATGCTAATGATTTTTGGATGCTTATTCCGTTTATTTTTACACTGCCAATTGCTTGGGTATTGTGGAAACTAAAAAGATAATTACTTCTGCTTCTGAACGTAATCTTGTAGAACGCGTGCCATGATTTGGCGGCTGTCTTCGTCCAAATTTTCGAAATAACGCCATGTTACCATGTCAACGCGGAGGTTGAGGTCAACATGATCGGGGGCGACCTTAATCGCGTTTTCGTTTGTGTTTGATAATGTGTTTACGGCGCTTGTAACGCTCTTCAATAATTTATTCATAATTTCATTCTACCCTGTATTTTTAATTTTAGGATTTTATATTACATAATAGTCGCGTTGTCCACAGTTTTTTGTGTTTCACTTCGTCCCGCCATGCGTGATGCATCAACGCGTTCGCGCATGATTTTGCGGAGTTCATCGATTGGTATGGCTTTTGATTTCCCCTTGGCCTTTGTGTGCCAATACGTCCAACCGTTACATGATGGGGCATTTTGAATTTTTGCGCCCATTTTGTGGATTGAGGCCTTTTCATTGTTCATGCGTAATGATCCGTCACTGTGAACCTTGGCGGTGTTCTCACCCTTGGGGCAGATTAGTTCTGTGCCTGGGGCGATAAGGCCGTTTTCTAATAACATTGAAAACGGAATGCGTGTTTCTTCGCGTTTGCCTTCGATTTTCAATGATGACATGTCGCCTGTTTCAATCGCGTCAATGCGCGCCTGTGCGTGTTTGATGTAAAATTCTTCGCGATCGATACCGATAAAATTGCGTCCCATTTTCTTGGCAACGGCGCCCGTTGTGCCAGACCCAAAAAATGGATCAAGAATAACGTCACCGGCCTTTGATGCGGTCATTAAGATTCGATAGAGCAGGGCCTCTGGTTTTTGCGTTGTATGAACCTTCACCCCATTTTCATCCTTGAGGCGTTCACCACCAGAACATATTGGGATAAGCCAGTCAGAGCGCATTTGTAATCCGTCATTCATTTCCTTTAACGTGTCGTAATTGAATGTGAATTTGTTTTTCTCGCCCTTGGATGCCCATATTAATGTTTCATGTGCGTTGCATAGGCGTGTGCCACGGAAATTGGGCATGGGGTTATTTTTGCGCCAGATAACATCATTTAAAATCCAAAACCCTTCATCCATTAA
Organism: uncultured Micavibrio sp.; assembly: GCA_964350795.1. Taxonomy (GTDB): domain Bacteria; phylum Pseudomonadota; class Alphaproteobacteria; order Micavibrionales; family UBA1664; genus UBA1664. Next base: position 6,685 of record CAYGLI010000060.1, on the reverse strand, counting down.
TGTCGCGCCAACGCGGTATATATTGTGGTACGACCCAATCACCCATAATGTGCCCGTTGGTTTTAACACGCGATAGGCTTCTTTCAACCACGCCTTGGACAATTCATCATAGGCACGCATGGTGTCGAATTGATCCCAATGATCGGTGACGGCATCGACCTTTGTATGGTCGGGACGGTGTAATTCACCACCCAATTGCATGTTATATGGCGGGTCGGCAAACACCATGTCGATGGAATTATCGGGTAGAGATTTTAAAACCTCAACGCAGTCACCTTGTAAAATTTCGTTCAATGGAAGATTGTTTTTGTCTGTCATGCGAATCATAAGAATCGAAAAACAACTCTTTGGTCAAGTATAAAATTAAATTATTTTTTAGGCGGTGTTCAGGTGATTCCGAACGGGCGCAAAGGATTGGCGGTGATGAGTCGTTACGCCGTATTTTTGTATCGCATCGAGGTGTTTTTTTGATCCATAACCGCTGTTGGTTTCCCATCCGTAATGCGGAAATTCGTTCGCCAGTTGTTCCATTATTTTATCACGATAGACCTTGGCAATAATGGACGCGCATCCAATTTCTTTGATTTTGCTGTCGCCCTTTACAACAGCCTCGGCATCACAGGGCAGGGCGGGTGGAATGCGATTGCCATCGATATAGATGAAATCGGGTTTTATGGGTAAGTCATTAGCACATTGTTCCATCGCACGCATGGTGGCCTGTAGGATATTAATCTCATCAACCACTTGCGGACTTATTTCGGCAATCGACCAAACACAATGTTGCTGGATAAGGGGCGCAAGGGCTTCTCGTTTTTTCTTGGTTAATTTCTTGCTGTCCGTGACATCCGCTAACCATGGTAATGATGCATCAGGAATATGCACACACGCGGCAACAACCGGCCCCGCCAATGGCCCACGCCCAACCTCGTCAATGCCTGCGGTAATTTTTGAATTCGTCATATTTAAAATCTTTTTAACCTTTAGGGCGTAGTCTAAATGCTGTAGGATTTTTTTATAAGGGGAAATATCAATGCACTATACTATTTTATCATCTCTATTTTTATTATTTCTGAGTGTTGGCGGTGCAAAGGCACAAGACATTAATGTCCAACAGGCAGACATTTTAAAACAAAAAATTGCCAAAATGACGGAAGTGATTATTAAACCGTTTTTGGAAAATCAAAATTTAGATTTAGATGATTTAACGCAAAAAATTACTGTCGTGCCCATGGATGAATATTATGACGTTACATATCCTGAAAATTTTGTGATGCAATTGAATGATGATAGTGTAGATAAAATTAATATTGCGATGTCGGGGTTTGATTATAAATTTTTTCCAACCAATAACCCTTCGCAATATAATGTTGAAAGTTTAATTGGCGAGGGTGCACAAATAACGGTTTCAGCAGTAAATGAATCAGAATCCACAAACATGTTTGCCATGCAATTTTCAGAGGCATCAACCGCGAAAGGGTTGTTGGATTTGGATATTGGGCAATATATTCAAGCCAGCCAAAATGCAAAGGGCATTAAGGCGCAAATTAATTTAGATGGCATGGGTGGGAATACACAAGGTATTATAGATGTATCCATGGATGAATTGTCATTATTATCAGACTATAAACCCAACGCAGATGGAAAATTGGATGGGTACACTACAATGTCATTAAATGGTCTTGCCGTATCATCACCCAAAGGCAAATCACCAGATGAGAAAATTAACGTCACGATTGATAATATTCAGCTTAAATCTGCACAAAAATCATGGGATATTGAAAAATTAAAAGCAATAAACTCGATGGTTATGGACGAAAATAATGAGCCAAGCCCAATTGATTTCTTAGATTTTCTAAAAATTTCAAAAACCACAGTTTCGAAAATGGACATTAATAGTCTCAAAATATTTGATGAGTTTGGAAAAGAACTGTCAAGCATTGAGAAATTAACCTACAGCGGATATTTAAGAGATTCCGATACGGATCAAATGGATGTTGCGTTTAAATTTGATATGAATGGATTTTTGGTTGCCATGGATGATGAACAAGCAAAAAACATGCAAAATATCATGCCATTATTACCGGATGATTTTGGATTTCAATTTAAGATGGATCAAGTCCCTGTCCAAAGTTTAGAAAAAGATTTTGCGGCAGTGTTTATGGAAGGTGATCCATCAAAGGATGAAATGAAGAACAAACTTAAACAAAACCAAGATAAAATTATTGCGCTTTTGGCGCAAAAGGGAACATCCGCATCATTGAATTTTGATATGGGTGGTGAGAAATTTATTATTGATTTGGATAGTGATTTAAAATTTAGCGAGCAATCACCAATGAAAATATTGGGCGAAATGAATTTGAAATTTTTCAATATGGATGACTATATCAAATTGGTTATGGCCACAGCGAATGATAATAAGGAAAACCCAATGGTTGCTACGGGGTTGCCTCAGGCGATGGGGGTGGCGGGCATGTTGCAAATGATGGGGCAACAAGGCAACGATCCTGAAAAAGGGCCATACCGAGAATATAAGGTTGTGTTAGATGAGGAAGGGAATACATTCCTAAACGGTGTGCCGATTTCACAAATTATGGGCGGTATGATGCCGAAACCTCAATAGAGGTTACGCGCTCAAACATTTCGTAACAATTTCAAACACGTCAGGGGATAAATTATCCTGCTCCAAAATACGTTTTAATTGTGCCTTCATCAATTTTTGGCGATCGGTTGTGAATGATTTCCACTGACGCATCGGTGTCAACATCCGTGATGCGATTTGTGGGTTTTTGGTGTTCAGCTCAATCACAACATCGGTTAATAATTTGTATCCTTCACCAGACAACACATGGAATGCCTTTTGATTGCGCATTGCAAATGCGCCAATGAGGGATCGAATACGGTTTGGATTGCCCAATGTGAAATCCTTGTGATCCATCAATGCCTTAACGCGGGCAGGGGTGTCGTGACGACCGCTTGCGGCCTGAATGCTAAACCATTTATCGATCACAAGGGCATGGTTTTTATAATCTTCATAGAAGGCCATAAGCGCACTCTCTCGTTCTGGTCTATCCGTTTCAACAAGGATAGATAATGCACCCAATTTTTCGGTCATTGTTTGCGCGTTTGAAAATTGATCATATGCCAACCGAACAGCCTTGGATTCTGAAATCGATAATTTATATTTCAAAACCAAATTACGTAGGGCGCGTTTTGCCATGGCCTCTGGTGTTGTTTCGAATTCACCTGATGGTGAACAGATGTTATAGAGTTCGTCTAATTCGTCCGCTAATCCCTCGGCAATTTGTTTTTCAAGGGCGTCCTTGGCATCGGCAATCGCATCAGGGTCGATGGATTTTTGTGCCTGTCCAATCACGCTATCTTTTGGCAACGTAAGGAGGCGAACCAGTAATCCTTTGTCGTTATCTTTCAATGTTTGCACAGATGATTTTAACGCGGCGATAAAATCGGTTGCATCCGCGCCCGTTAATAAAATCGACATCATTAATTTTTGTGCTGATTCCCAACGGTTAAATCCGTCTGTGTCATGCTCAAGTAAGAATAATAAATCGCTTTCGCTCTGGTCGCTATCCAAAATGATAGGCGCACTAAATCCACGAAGGTATGATAATGTGGGTTTAGATTCAATTTTATCGAATGTGAATTCTTGTTTTTCCTTCGTTAAAATCAACGTTGATTCCGCAACTTCTGTTCCGTCTGCCAATAAAACGCCTGTGGTAATCGGAATAACCATCGGTTTTTTATTTTTCTGACCTGGTGTGTCAGGGATAGACTGAGTAAATGTCACTGTCACTTTTTTCTTATCCGCATCATAATTTGATTTGGTAGTGACATATGGTGTTCCTGCTTGTGAATACCATAATTTAAATTGCTCTAAATATTTATTTGCGCTTGCGTCTTTCATCGTCTTGAGAAAATCATCGCATGTGGCTGCCTGACCATCGTGGCGATCGAAATATAAATCTGTGGCCTTACGATATGTTTCATCGCCTAACAATGTGTTCATCATACGAATGACTTCGCCGCCTTTTTCATAGACGGTCATGGTGTAAAAATTGTTAATTTCAATATATTCCTCGGGGCGAATAGGGTGTGCCATCGGGGAGGCATCTTCAGAAAATTGCAGATCGCGGAGCATTTCAACCTCGTCAATGCGCTCGGTCACGGCATTATTCATCGCCTGTCCAAATTGGTTTTCTCGGTAAACGGTGAAGCCTTCTTTTAAAGATAATTGAAACCAATCTCGGCATGTGACGCGGTTTCCAGACCAATTGTGAAAATATTCATGGCCAATCACACGTTCGACGCGAAGGAAATCAGCGTCCGTCGCAGTTTCTTTTTCGGCCAATATCAACGCAGTGTTAAAAATGTTTAGACCTTTGTTTTCCATCGCGCCCATATTGAAATCGGACACGGCAACAACATTAAAAATATCCAAATCATATTCACGGCCATAGGCTTCTTCGTCCCATTTCATGGAATCTTTTAACGCCTGCATTGCGAACGCCACTTGTGGTAAATCACCATCGCGCGTGTAAATTTGTAATGTGACCTTGCGTCCAGACATGGTGGTGAAATAATCGGTTGTATGCACCAAATCACCAGCAACAAGGGCAAACAAGTAACATGGTTTTTTATGAGGGTCGTGCCACGTGGCGAAATGCCGTCCACCGTCTAATGATCCTGTTTCAATGCAATTTCCGTTGGATAATAAAACGGGGTATTTTTCTGCGTTTCCCTCAATTCGAACCGTAAATTCGGTCATGACATCGGGACGATCCATCCAAAAAGTAATATTGCGGAAGCCTTCGGATTCACACTGCGTTGTGTAATTTCCGCCAGATTTATACAGACCGTTTAACGCCGTGTTTTTTTCGGGTGAAATTTTTGTTTCGATTTCTAAATCAAATTCATCACCAGGGCAGGGAACAGTTAAAAATTCCTCATCCAATTTATAATTATTAATCAATTTGCCATTCACAATGACGGAAACCAATTGAACGTCTTTGCCATGGTTGAGTTTTAGGTCACATCGTTTTGTTGATTGGCGAATATATTTTGCCTTTTGAGTGACGATTGTGTGACCATCAAATAATTTGAAGGTAAAATGAACGCTTTCTATGGCGTGCGATGGCGCGGTGTAATCTTTAAGATAAATTGTTTTTGGTGCTGTTTTTTTTGTCATGAGGATATGATACTGCCAAGGCACCATGTCGCCAAGCATTTAAAGTGATAAAAATTATTTTTTAATTATAATCTTCATTTTATTTTGAAATCTTTTTGAATTTTCCGTAAGCCTGCTTTTTCAGCTAAAAAATACATATTGTTATAGCGAACTCCAGCCCAAACGCCCAAGACAGCACCAAAAGAGCCATAAGCCAATGATGTATTTGCCGAAAGTAACGATTGTTCGAACGCCAGCGAACCAAGATTAAAGGTAACGGTGCATGTCAGTGCCAGGCCGCATGTTATTTTAACAAGCGAAGTTAAATTTTCACGGGGGTTATAAGGTCGATTATCAACTTTTAAATTGGAAATTAGTTTGTTTGTTCGTTGAATAGCGTCAAGGTGGATATCACGTTCAGGATGATAGTAAGAATGAGCAATTATCGCACGATCCTTTTTCTTTGCGTCGGTAATTATCTCAGTTGCAGAGCGCATATCAATTTCAGGAGTTGAAAGACTATCCTCTAATGCTGTCATGATTTTAGGGATGGGTGCTTTATATTTTTTCTTTTCAATTTCTAATTCTTGCGAAAGCGAATTTAAAAAAGATCTGTCGCCATCTATAAGTGATTTAAGAAAAGCCGTTGTTAGGCGGGATTTATATTTTCTGTATATAGAGTTGCCCATAGACTATACATACAAAATATATAACCAGCAGTCAAATTAATACTCGTCTTCTTCTGGCAATGTTCCATTGATAACATGTGATAAATGATTGAGCACATCATCAACACCAATTTTTGCAATTGATGAAATCAAAAATGATTTTTTACCTGTGTTTTTTTCAAATTCCGCGCGCACATGTTCCGATAATTCTGCGCCGAGTGCATCGGCCTTGGTGAGGGCGATGATTTCGGGACGGTCAATCAATTCTGTTTTATATTTTTCTAATTCATTGCGAATGGTTGCATAGGCTTCGTGCGGGTTGTCTTGTGTGCAATCAACAAGGTGGAGGAGGGCGCCCGCCCGTTCAACATGCCCCAAAAACCGCGTGCCTAAACCTTGGCCTTCGCTTGCTCCCTCAATCAATCCCGGAATATCGGCAATCACAAATTCACGGTCAACACCAATGCGCACAACACCCAAATTGGGGTGTAATGTTGTAAAGGGATAGTCAGCAATTTTTGGTTTGGCGTTGGATACGACGGATAAAAAGGTTGATTTTCCAGCGTTAGGAAGCCCAAGCAAGCCAACGTCCGCAATCAATTTTAATCGTAACCAAATCGCGATTTCTTCGCCAGGGTATCCCGGGGTGGATTTTCTTGGTGCCTGGTTGGTTGAGGTTTTATAATGGGCGTTACCCTTTCCGCCATCGCCACCTTTTAATAATAAATAACGCGCCCCAGCCTCGGTGCAATCATAAAGAACAGTTTCTTTATCTTCGGCCAAAATTTCTGTTCCAACGGGGATTTTGATAATGCAATCATCTCCAACTATACCG
>CAYGLI010000059.1:0-9885 GCA_964350795.1 uncultured Micavibrio sp. | reverse complement strand
GGATATAATTTATTTAAGGTATCAAACGATAAATATTGCAGTCGATTTTTAAGATTAAAATCGCCAAAGCTGCTGACTGCCAAACCAACAATCACCGCCAGCATCATAAAAAATTGCGTCCATTTTGATGCAATGATTTTTGAGACCATATCTAATTACTGCTCCGTCATGGCGCGATCACGAGCACGCAGGAATGGTTTTATCATATAGGATAAAATTGATCGCTCACCGGTAATCACCTCGGTTTCCGCAACCATCCCGGGGATAATAGGAAGCGGATTATCCCGCGTTCCCAAATAATTTTTATCGGTCACAACATCAATTTCAAAGAAAATATTGCCCTCGCGGTCTTCTATCGTGTCGGCCGAAATACGTTTTAACGTACCAGATAGCGACCCAAATTTTTGCGCGTCATAAGCCGTGATTTTAACATTCACATCCTGCCCAACCTTTAGGAAGGCAATATCCGCCGGCGCAATTTGCGATGTAATTTTCAAATCATCATCCAATGGCACAATTTCAATTAATTTCATCGCGGGCTCAACAATACCGCCAATGGTGCCCTGCGCTACTGTCTTTACAACACCATCTGCGGGCGCTCGCAATTCCGTTCTATCCACCCTATCGCCCGCCGCTGTCAATGATTCCTTGATTGACGATAGGCGCGTTTCAACATCGCTTAATTCGGTTAATGCCTCGGATTTAAAACGCGCCTTCACTTCCTCAACACTGTTTTTTGCCGTGGCTAAATCTGATTGCAATCCTGATTTACGTTGAACCGCTGCGTTTAAATCACCTTGAATATCGGAATATTCACGCTCTTGTTTAATTGCCTCTAATTTCGGCATAGCGTTTTTGGCAACCAAATTGCGTGTGATATCCAATTGTTGCTGTAATAATTTTCGGCTCTCGCTCAATCGATTAATTGTCGCGTTGATTTCGCGTAAATTTGCATCGCCCTTGCGTACCGCTTCATCGGCATTGCTCATGGCTTGTTTCAATTCATTTTGGCGGGATTTGTATAACTTCATCTCATTATCCGCCAATGTTTGATTTTGCGATATCATATAATCAGGGATAATAAAATCCGCGTTATTAATTTCCGCATTAAGGCGTAATTGTTTCAGATTAAGCGCCAATGATTGCGCCTCTATCCCGCGCTCTTCAGATGCAAAGGCAACATTTTCAATCCGTGCCAATATTTGCCCTTTTTCAACGCGGTCGCCCTCGTCGATATTTAATTCCGCAAGAATTCCACCCTCAAGGCTTTGCACAACTTGAATTTCACTGCTTGGCACCACTTGCCCCTGCCCGCGTGTAATAATCTCAACCTTTGATAAACCTGCCCAGACAAAGATAAACACAACCAACATAATGATGGTCATCAATAGAATATTCGCGTGCCACGCAGGCTGTAGGCGCGTTGCGGCCTCTAATTCATTCATAAAATCAAGGTCGGATGATGAATCGTTATGTGTCATCTTGCTCCTCCCCTTCTTTACCGCTCAAGGCCTTGATAATATCATCACGAGGTCCATCAGCCACAACCTTACCGCCCTCAATTAAAATAAGGCGATCAACACATTGCAACAGATTTTGACGGTGCGTTATCAGGATCAATGTTTTACCCTTTGAAAATTCATCAATTTGTTTCACAAAATTAATTTCGGATTGAATATCCATATGGTTGGTGGGTTCATCCGCCAACAATATTTTAGGGTTTGTAATCATGGCGCGCGCCAACCCAACACATTGTTTTTGTCCCCCTGACAAACCATCACCGCGTTCACCCACGAGCGCATCATATCCCATCGGATGTTTTGATACAAAATCATGCACGCCCGATAATTTGGCGGCGTTTAAAATTTCTTCTTCGGTGGCTTGAGGGTATCCCGCGATAATATTTTCACGGATTGACCCCGTGAATAAAATGGTATCTTGCGCGATATATCCAACCGCACGGCGTAAATCTGCAGGGTCAATTTGGCGATAATCCGTACCATCAATATACACATCACCATCCGTTGGATCGTATAGGCCCGACATAATTTTGGTTAATGTTGATTTTCCAGACCCAATGCGCCCGATAATCCCAACACGCTCACCCGCCTTTATCTTAAACGACGCACCGTCTAAAACCTTGCGTGCATCTTGTGGGTATGAAAACGATACACGGTCAAATTCAATATCACCCTTTAAATCGGGGCGATGCAGGAAATTTTGATGGTCAGGACGATCAACATCCGAACCCATAATGTTATTAAGCGTCTTAAGTGACCCACGCACACCATGGAACCGTGTAATTAATGACGCCATTTGCCCAATGGGTGCAATGGCCTTGCCGCCCATAATCACCGCCGCAATTAACGCCCCCATGGTCAATGTCCCGTCCCTAACCATATACATCCCAAACAACACAATAATGATAGATGCTGATTGCTGTAGCAATGTCGCGATATTCGTGGCCAAGGCCGACATAAAGCGTGATTGCTGACCCACCTTCGCCGATTCCCCCAAATGCTCGGCATAGTGCGCGCGCATTTGTCCGTCCGCACGCGTTAATTTCACCGTTTCCAAACCATTGATTGTTTCAACCAATAACCCGTGTTTAGCCTCGGCAGATTTCATTGAGTCCTGAACCATGGCCTTTAGCGGAATTTGAATGATAAATCCAGCAATCGCGACAATCGCCATAATGGCCAACAACACAAACGCAACATTCCCAGCCAATAAATAAATCACAAAAATAAACAACAATGAAAACGGCAAATCAATCAACGCGGTTAACGTTGCCGAGGTACAAAATTCCTTTACACTTTCAAATTCACGCAACATATTTGCGAACGCGCCACTGCTCTTTGGCCGAAAGGCCAATTTCATATTCATCACCTGATCATAAATACGGCCACCGACAATGACATCAATGCGACGCCCTGCCAAATCGATAAAATACCCACGCAATGTGCGCATTAAAAAATCAAATCCAAATATGGTCATCGCGCCAATTGCCAACACCCACCCCGTCTCAAAGGCATTATTGGGGATGACACGGTCATAAACATTCATAATGAATAACGGTCCAACAAGGCCAAATATATTGATGAACAGGGCCGCCAACATGACCTTGCGGTAAATTGGCCTATTATCACGCACAATCGACCAAAACCAATGACGCCCCTCGCGACGACGCTCGGTAAATGGATGCGTTAAAATACAATACCCCGCATAATCATCCGCCAAGCTTTCCAACTTCACCCAAACACGACGTTTATCAGATGCACGGTAAATCTTGGCCTTGCCACCCTTTAATTCAAAAATAATCGCCGCCTGATTATCATTTAAAATCAATATGCATGGAAGGATTTCTTCGGAAATTGATTTCACTTTACGTTTATCAATTTTGGTGCGTATTTTTGCGGATAATGCCGCCTTTTGGAACAGCTCAACCCCCATTCCTTTATCGGTATAGGGCAAATCCGCAACAAGCGAGCTGGCCGATTGCGCGCGGCCATAATGGGATGTTAATTGAACAAGACAATCAAGTAGCGGATCATTATTGTGCGCTTGCGACATCATTTTGCCCTTCAGGAACCAATGGCAACCCAATCACATTCATTAATGTATAGGTCGCGCTCATTTCCTGATATTTAATATTTAAATAATCCTGTTCGGCAAAAAAGGCCGCATTCATTGCACCCATCACATCCAATATTTTTTGTTGCCCACCTTCATATTGCTCACGAAAGGTCTCTAACGTTTGCTTTGTCGCCTCAAACCTATCCATCTCATTCTTTTTTTGTTGAGTGGCCAAATTAAGCGATATCCACGCAACCTCAACATCACGCTCTATGGTTCTTTTTAAGGCTTCTTTATTAAATTCAGCTTCCTTTAAGGCGAAGGCCGCACGATCTTTCACTGCCCTGTCTGCCCCCCCAAATGAATAATCCCAATTGGCACGCACAAGTCCGCGTACATCCTCGGACTCACCACCAATCAAATCATCCTGATCTTTTTTAAAGGCTGATAATTCCGCATCAAATGTCGGCATCAAATTTGTTTGTTCTCGCTCAAGCTCGTATTTATTCGCTTTTGTATTATATCCAGCAACCTTAAGTTGTGGATTCAATGACAATGACATCGCAATCGCATCATCAATTGTATCGGGCAGCAATCGCAAATCCAGCGATGGCTCAACAACTTCCCCATCAGGCAACCGCCCTACAACCTCACGAAAGCTAGCCTTAGAAATCTGTAATTCACTATCATATTGCAAGATAATATTTTTGGACGTTGAGACCAAATCCTGCGCGCGAGATACTTCAGATTCATCCGCACCACCGTTATCATAGGCGATTTGGATTCGATCAAAAAAATCTTCCATCTCAACTTTATTTTCAATGGCTTTGCTTAATAATGTCGTTGCACGCAACAACTGCAAATAGGACTGCATCGCTTGCAACTCAATCGTCACTTCCTGAACATTCGTTGTTGAATCCGCGGCCATATAGCGACTATGCGCTGCCTGAATAGAATTTTTTGTCGCGTCAAAATCATAAAGTGTTTGGTTCAAACGGCCATTCCCCTCGCCATACCATGAATAGCCCGCACCACGGGACACCGACAACCCACGCGTTGTGGTTGTGTTGGAATAAACGCGCCCAAAACTAGCACCCAGATTTGCCACTGGATAAAGGGCTGATTTTTCCTCCTCTATAGTTTTTTGTGCGACGCCTTCTGCGGCTTTTGTGGCCTGAATAGATGGGTGATTTTGAACCGCATAGCGAATGGCACTATCAAGAGTTTCTGCCTGTGCCAAAGAACCATAAGACACAAACATTGCACTTGTAAGAAGATATTTTATTATTATTTTTTGCATTGGTAGAGCACCCGTAAAAGACTATAGGTATAGTTTAGGTGCTTTGCAAGGCTACCGCAAGTCAGAGTTTTTTCGACAAATACCTGTTTGCGTCAATTGTACCGGCATCAAAATCATTTGATGGGTTTTTGATGGAACTTAAAACAGATTGAGCCTCGCGCGTTTTATTTTGCGCCATCAATGACAGGGCGAGATTGTTTTTAATTGAATTTTGTAAATCAATATCTAAGGCGGCCTTTTCAAGCGCGACCTTAAAATGATTTTCCGCGGCCTGATGATGCCCCTGCGCATCCACAGCAATTCCTAAAACCATCCGTGATTGTGCCGTATCAACAATCATCATCGCCTCTTGGGCATAAAGTTGCGCGGCATCGAACTCCCCTTTTTTCAATTGAATTTTTGCGTATTCCAACAATATATCTTCGTTGGCCTTTTTGGGGTCAATCGCGAATGGTTTTAACACCATCTCTGCCTGACCAACCATATCAACCTTACGCAATAAATGCGCATATTCAAACGCCGTAACTGGGTTTTTCGGTGAGGCACGATAGGCTTTTTCGGCGCTTGATAATGAACCCTGCTCAATATTTGAATTTTGTTGTTCCAACGCCGCATTACGCGCACTCATCAACATTTTTTCTTTTTGAGTCATTGGCTTTACAGGGTCACCATGGCCAAACTCTTTTGGCGCTGTCGTGCATGCCGACACCGACGTCATCAATAAAACCATAGACAAGGATAATATCTTATTATTCATCGTCTAACGCTCCCTCTAATGCATCCGAACCAGCACTCGCCACACCTTCAGGTGCGCCACCACCAGCACCACCAGCAGTAGGTTCATTGACAATAACATTATGGCATTGCTGACCTTCTTCACAATAAAACATCCGCGTCGGTTGACACCCTTCCGCGCCATTGATACACGCATTACGGACACGAACCATGCCGTCCGTTGCACCATTTACGATAATATTTTCACTCATAATCACATTGCCTTGACGACCCAGAACGGTCAGGCGAGTCATGCCGGGAATCCCTGCGGTAATAATCATCAATCGTGGATTATCCAACACAACCGTTGCATGGGCTGGGTTTCCAACAATTACACTGGATGCATCCTCAGGCAAAGATACTATCTTTGGTCCATCAGGTGACACGTCCAAAGCCATAACAGCCGTTGAAAAACACATAAATATCGTGAAACATATTGATAATATACGCATTGATTTTTTCTTTATAGTTGAACCACTCAAATTATAGTGTACCTGTAATTCGAGTGAATGCCCAGATTTTTCGATTTGAATTTATATCAAGATTATTTTGAATTTTATGAATTGGCGTCTGATGCGTCACCAATCGCCGGAACATCAATATGGGTATCAGGTGTTGCCTTTTTGGCATTTTCCGCATGTGCTACCCACATTTTGGCAACCGGCTCTAACAAACCCCGAATATCATCAAACTCTTTTTCCGTATCATCAACGCGCAACACAAATGTTAAGCGTTTGAAAACTTCCATATAAAGATCATTTAAAAAGACTGACGCTTCTTTTGCACCGTCCTCAAAATTCAAATTGGATTGAAGCGCGACAAGGATTTTGTTGACCTTTTGAATTGTTACAACCATATCGTCTAAACGACCCGATTTATATGAATTTTTCGCCTGCCCAACAAACCGAATCATGCCTTTATACAACTCGGCCGTAACCTCGAAACCAGACATTTCACCTTTTTGTGCCGTACCATAAGCCATGGCAGCACTTGCGTATGGATTATTCTGTGATGGATTTTGTGGATTTGTCATGTTTGTATTAATTATCATCGTCGTTATTCCCTAGGATAGCACGAATTTGATCTAATAGAAGATTCAATCTGACTGAATCTGCCTCTAATTTGGCATATCTATCGATTTGATTTTGACGGAAGATTTCAGCACGGGCAATGATTTCGGATATATCCTGTGATTTATCTTGGTTTTCAGACTGCAATGTTGCCTTTTGTTGAATGATCAAGCCCGTTACAGAATCTGTGTATGGCTTTCCACCATTAATTAACTTATCCGCCAAACCTTGGGTCAAATCTGCATTAATTGTCACATTTGTATCTGTTCCAACATAAGTGAAACGCAATCCCGCGAATGCAGTTCCCGCCGCACCAACAATTGAGCTACCTGATATTGTAAAGGCCGATCCATCACCGTTGGCGGTCACACCTGTAATTGTCCCCGCACCATCAGTTGTTAAATCAAATACAATCGATTGTGAGCCGCCCAATGATGTGTTGCCCGTCAAACGAAATTCGTTGTTATCAGTTTGCGCACCCGACGCAAAGGCCAATTTGACATCATCAAAATTATTCAATAATGCCGAATCTAACTTGGCCTCGTCTGAAATCTCAAGTTTATTATTATTCCCAATCTTAATTCCCAAATCGCGGATGGTTTCAATGACACCACCGTTATTAAATGATTGCCCTATTAGATTACTATATTGATCCGTCAATCCATTTAACAAATTATCACTGAATAAAACTGCATTTTCAGATACCTGACCGCTACTATCAACCTGCTGATTTCGAATAACAAAATCACGGAATGCGTTATAAGCATCAATAAATGCGACAATCGCATCCTTGGTTGAAGCAACATCGTTACCAACCTCCAGAGAGATGATCGTCCCAGGTGCCGCATTTTTTGTTGTCAGGTCAATCCCTTCAATCAAATCATCAAACGAGTTATCGTCACGTGTGATTTCCACACCACCAAATGAAATACGTGCCCCTGATGCTGGTTGAAATATTCCTGTCGAGATTGTTGCTGGAAACCCTGTGACAATTAAATCGCTATCTATCGTTCCTTGGAAATTCGTAACACCAGAAACCGTCCCATTATAACCACCTGTCGATCCTCCACCAACCTCTCCCACACCTGTGCCGTTACCGCCAGAAATATTTGTTTGTGTGAAACCATTCAATTCCGCCTCTGCTGGTCGCCCTGCGTAGAAAAAATCAAAATTTGATGACGCCTGATAATTTAAACGAATTTGATCTGTTTCAATATCAATTTCAACAACAACAGAATATTGTGTATTTGGTAACAATACATCTGGTGATATTAATAGCGGAGATGTTGTTGCATTGCCCGCATAATACGCCAATTGATTGTTGCTATCCAAGTATAAACCAATACCTTGACCGGTTCCGCCTGATTCAAATATAACCTGCCCAGGCACAGACGTTGGTGTTGCCGCAGGAGTGGTAAATGTAATGCGTTGTTGCGTGCTTTGGTTGTCAACAATTCCGTCGAGTGTAGCGGACTGTCCTGCCGTTCTGGTCGCAAGAACCGCACCAAACTGTTCTTTGTTAATACCAATAAGGTCAAGAACATTATCGCCACTGGTATAATTTGTGACAATTGATTGGGATGTCTCACTACCCGTTAAGATTAATTGAAATTCTGTTTCTGAAACCTTTAGGATTGAGGCCGTAACGCCGATAGTATCGGACTGCACGTTAATTGCATCACGCAGATCACGCAACGAATCACCCGCCGCAACACTAATACTTGCTGTACCCACACCGGATAGACCTAAATTAAATGTCCCTGCATATCCCAAGGCGGCAGCATCATCGACAATGCTATTACTCCCTACACGCTCCGCCCTTGCAACCTCTAAAACCTCAATTTCATAATTTCCAGAAACCGCTTCCGAGCCAATTGCAATATCCAAATATGATGAAAAATCAGATCCGTCTGATGTCAAGACCGTTCCCGATTTCAAATCAAAAGCACGCTCTGCCGTATCAAAAAGGCTTTCTGGACCTCTCAACACCCTCAACGAAGCCTCAAGCGAATCAGTTAAGGCTCGCAACTCGTCATAAGCTCCAATCCTTGAAGTATTGCCATCAATTTCAATCTGAAGCAAATCGGCACGACGTGTTTTTTGCGCCACCGCCGCATCAATTAACGCAGTTGTATTAATACCGGATGATGTTCCTCCGATAAATACTGCCCCACTTGATGTTTGCCCAATTGATCCGGTCATTTTTCTTTCTTTTCTCTATCATTACTTAGGGGATGTTAAAAAATATCTCCATAAAAATTTCTTATAAAATCTTAATGCAAATATCCTGCCAAAATGAATAAAGTGCGGAGAAGTGCCCCCGCGAAGGGTCACTTTCCAAAACTTAATCTTATCGTAATAATGATAATAGTGACTGTGTAATCTGGTTTGCCTGTGATAGACCAGCAATCGCAGCCTCAGTCAAAACCTGGAAGTTTGTGAAACGTGTCTGTTCCGCAGCGATATCAACATCAGCAATCGCAGATTTAGCAGCTTGCAAATTCTCGATTTGTGTCGCCACAACTTCACCCTGGAAACCAACAGAAGACTGCAGAGCACCAACCGTAGCACGTGCTGTACCAACCGCATCAATATCAGCGTCCAATGCAGCAATAATACCAGCACCACCAGCAGCCTCACCCAATGTCGAAATGTTAACCGCTGACAAATCGATAGCAAGAGTATCAGCAGCAGCAGCACCAACAACGATAGTTTCGTTATAACCACCACCAATCAAGGCAGTTCCGTTAAATGTGGTAGACGTTGCAATCAATGCAATCTCTAGTTGCAATTGAGCCAATTCGGCGTTAATAAAGCCTTCTTCAGTAGCAGACAAAGTTCCTGATTCAAATTGAGTAGCCAAAGCTTTTTCTCTTTGTAGGATTTCACCAACACGTTGTAGACCACCATCTGCAATCTGCAATAGCGCATTCACCTGTGCCACTGTTTGTGCAGCAACTTCAAGTGATGTAATATCAGATTGTAGACCAGCAGCAATCGCAGAACCAGCAGCATCATCAGACGCACGAACAATACGTGACCCAGATGAAATTTTTGATAATGAGTTTGCTTGGTTGTCCGCGTTACGGTTTAGATAAAAGAGCGACGAGTTCGCCGCGACGTTAGTTGCAATACTAGGCATGATAGATCTCCTTTTCTATATAA
>CAYGLI010000058.1:0-10090 GCA_964350795.1 uncultured Micavibrio sp. | reverse complement strand
AACGCCACACGCGGTATTGGGCTTGATGGTGCGATGGCGGTGTTTGATGAATTGCGATCAACATTTAATATCCCTGTTTTGACGGATGTCCATACGGCGGAACAATGCGCGATTGTCGCCAAACATGTCGATGTGTTGCAAATTCCGGCTTTCCTATGCCGTCAGACGGATTTATTAATTGCCGCGGCGAAAACGGGTGCGGTGATTAACATTAAAAAAGGTCAATTCCTTGCCCCTTGGGACATGAAAAATGTTGCGGCCAAGGTGTCGAAAAGCGGAAATGATAATATCATCCTCACCGACCGAGGAACATCATTTGGCTATAACACGCTTGTATCCGACATGCGTGGCCTGCCCACCATGGCGGAAACGGGATATCCCGTTGTGATTGACGCCACACATTCCGTTCAACAACCAGGCGGTTTGGGCGGTTCATCAGGCGGTGATCGCGCCATGGTGCCCGTGATTGCCCGTGCCGCCGTTGCGGTGGGTGTCGCGGGCGTATTCATGGAAACCCACGAAGACCCGGAAAATTCAACACAATCAGATAAAGCCAATCAGGTCATATTTGATGATTTGGAAGGGATATTGGTGAAGTTAAAGGCATTGGATGAGGTTGTTAAGTCAAAGTAGATGATAGAAACTTTTTATAAAGACTTTATTGACCTTTTAGGTAGTAAACCTGAGATTGCCCTGTCCTGTTTTATTTTAGGTGCAATATTTTGGGGTATGATTATTAGACGTGAAAATAAATTCTTTAAAGTTCAAGCTGAAATATTTGAAAAGCAGCTAAAAGAAGTTCTGAGCGCAAATAGGAAATATGAAATAGAAATAGTCGATATTAAACCTAACACGCTCTATGAGGTCACTGAAATTTCTAATGCCATGGTGATGGAAATACCTGATAGAAGAAAAATTAGAATTTTGGGAAGTTACTCTAAGCCTTGTTCTAAGGAAGAAATAAAAAATTTGAGTGATGTGGGAAGACATCAAAGTGATGCTCTCGTCTTATTTAGTGATATGCCTAAATATTTATACTTAAAGTTTGAGGGCGAAGAAAATATTAGCAATATTAGAGGGAAGGGATTTACTGTGAAATCTGTAAGTCTCTAAAAAAACTTATATAAATAACTTTTACTAAGGAGAACACCATGCCAGCCATCATAGATATACACGCACGCGAAATATTGGATTCACGCGGTAACCCAACGGTTGAGGTCGATGTGACGTTAGAAAACGGTGCGTTCGGTCGTGCCGCTGTTCCATCGGGTGCATCAACGGGGGCGTATGAGGCGGTGGAGCTTCGCGATGGTGATAAAAAACGCTATGGCGGGAAGGGTGTTTTGAATGCCGTGAATAATATTTTTGATGAAATATCGGAAAATCTTCTGGGTATGGATGCCACGGCACAGGCGATGATTGATCAAACATTGATCGCGTTGGACGGTACAGAAAACAAATCAAAATTGGGCGCAAACGCCATGTTGGGTGTGTCATTGGCATGTGCCAAGGCATCGGCGATGGCGTTGGATATGCCGTTATATCGTTATATCGGTGGAACAAATGCAAAATGCCTGCCCGTACCAATGATGAATATCATTAATGGTGGCGCGCATGCCGATAATGCGGTGGATGTTCAGGAATTTATGGTGGTACCCGTGGGCGCGGAAAATTGCGCCGAATCCATTCGATGGGGCGCGGAGATATTTCATGAGCTGAAATCCGAATTATCATCCGCAGGTCATAACACCAATGTTGGTGACGAGGGTGGTTTCGCCCCGAATTTGGCATCCACTGATGAGGCATTAGGGTATGTCATGAAGGCCATTAAAAAGGCAGGGTTTAGCGCCGGTGACGATGTCGTCTTGGCATTGGACGTTGCCGCAACGGAAATTTATAAGGACGGCCTATATCATCTAAAAGGTGAAGGCAAAACGCTCTCATCCGATGATATGATTAAATATTACCAAGATTTATGCGCGCGCTATCCCATTTTATCCATCGAGGATGGATTAGACGAAAATGATTGGGATGGGTGGGTAAACATGAACCGAGCCATGGGTGACACAATTCAATTGGTTGGCGATGATTTATATGTGACGAATACCAAGAGATTGGCGCAGGGGATAGAGAAAGAAGCTGCCAACGCGATTTTGATTAAGGTCAACCAAATCGGAACGCTTACCGAAACATTAGACACCATCGAAATGGCCAAACGTGCCGGATATGGCATCGTGATGTCACACAGATCGGGTGAAACCGAAGATTCAACAATCGCCGATTTGGCCGTCGCCACAAATTGCGGACAAATCAAAACAGGATCATTATCTCGTTCCGACCGCATCGCGAAATATAATCAATTGATTAGAATTGAACAGGAATTAGATGATATCGCGGTGTTTGGGGCGTAAATGAAGATTGATTTTCTAAGGGTTATTCTCTCTACTCCAGTTTTTGGTTTTGTATCTGGTGTTTCATATATAATAACAAGAACATCAAATAAAAAGGTAATTCCAAAAGACTATCCAGATAAAGATTTACTGAAATTATTTTATATTTTTGTCGATATTGTTGTTACTTTTATGTGTGTTCTGCCATTTATATTTTTTATTATCGGTTTTGAAAAGTCAGGATTTATTTCGTTGGTTATTGCTTACACTTTAGGCTTTAGCATCGGAGTTATTACACTAATAAAAGCTCGTAAAGCTCAGGATAAAAATCTGAAATTCCTTATCAATGGTGTGGTTGGTTCTTTAACATTTGTAATGAGTTGGATACCGATTACATTAATATTGGCGTTAATCTATGCTTGGTATAAAGGTTATCCATTATTTTAACCAACTTTCGTTTCTTTAAACGCCTCTAACGCTTGGTCTCGGCCTTCGCTGTGGTCAATGATCGGTTTTGGGTAATTATCGCCTAATGTTACGCCTGCCATTTTAAGGTCGCCTTCGGGGGCTTCCCATGGGTTGAACAGATATTTATCAGGAATGTTTTTCAATTCAGGCACAAATTCACGGACATAGGCATATGCATCAAATTTATCACCCTGTGTGATAGGGTTGAAAATGCGGAAATAGGGCGCGGCATCCGCACCACATCCACCAATCCATTGCCATCCAGCGGTGTTATTGGCGGGGCAGGCATCAACCAATGTATCCCAAAACCATGCTTCGCCATCTGTCCAGCTGTGCAATAAATGTTTCACAAGCAGTGACCCAACCAACATGCGAATACGGTTATGCATCCATCCCGTCTGCCATAATTGGCGCATGCCCGCATCAACCATGGGGTATCCTGTTTGTCCCTTTTGCCACCGTTTCAGCGTGTCGGTATCATGTTTCCACGGGAATTTTTCAAACCGTGTTTGTAACGGTTGCGATTTCATTTCTGGGTAATGATAAAGCAAATGGAATGAAAATTCGCGCCAACCAACCTCGGATAAAAAATGATTATAATCACGCTCGGCAACATCATTCGCCGCGACATAGGTATGGGTTTCATGCCAAATTGACCGAGGCGATAACATGCCAAATCTTAAATAAGGGGACAGGCGCGATGTATAATCTTGTGAGGGAATATCGCGGCCATCCTTGTATTTGGGCAATCCATTTTCAAAAAAATGATTCATGCGTTTCCATGCGCCGTCTTCACTAATATCCCAGTCATCCTCCATTTTTTGATCCCATCGTATATCGGGAATAAAATCGAGGTCATCATTTGTAATACCAACGGAAAAGCCATTCATATCGGGAGTAGGGAGTGCGTCGCCAATGACACTTTCATCACTGCGACAAGCCTTCCAAAATGGGGTGAAGACCTTGTAATTATCACCACTCCCGTTTTTGATTGTCCATGGTTCAAACAAGACATTCGCCTTGAATGATTGCGCGTCTATGTCTCGGTCTTTTAAGATTTCTTTGATATGGCTGTCGCGCTCTATCGACCTTGCCTCGTATGATCTGTTCCAATACACGCCCTTGGCGTTTGTTTTTTCAATGATATCGGTGAGTATGGATAGGCTATCGCCTTGTTTGATAATGAAATTCACACCATGTTTTTTGAAATCATCCTTCAGGGATGCCAACGCATGATGCAACCACCATTTTTGTGCCGCGCCGTAATCGCGATCCATTGCGTCTGGGTCATAAATAAACACGGGGATAACCGCGCCGTTTTGCGCAGCGTGATAGAGGGCAGGATTGTCAATTAAACGCAGATCGTTGCGTAACCATACGATGGTGGGGTTGGTGTTGTTTGTCATGAGATACGAACTAGATGAAAATGGTTGAAAATCAACAGTTAAACATTAAGGTGCACACGAATTTGTTGCGCCATATGTTTATGATTTTGAAAAATGCCTTCATCTAATATAGACAGAGCCTTTTCAATTGAGACAGGTTCGCCATATCGGTATTCCTTGCCATGTTCGGGCAGTTTTATGATTTCAATTTCTCCACTGTTTGTTTTCATCATTTTGTGACGATCACCGATTGCAATAAATTGGATCATATCCTTATTATTTTTTTCGATTAATTCGCATTTACGAATACGCGATGGATCAAAATCCGCTTGAATCATGTTCTTGTCCCCTTAAAGATATAGTTTAAAATAAAAACATGAAGAAAAATATAAAAAAGACAAATTTACCATCAAAAATATGCGTGATTTGCGAAAAGCCATTCACATGGCGTAAAAAATGGGAAAAAGTATGGGACGAAGTTAAATATTGTTCAGAGCGTTGCCGGCGTGAAAAATAAAATTTGACCATAATTTATTGTCCAATAGGCCCCCATGGTGACAGCCAATACGGATATAAGATATTTTACAAGCTTTGCGCCCTTTTTAATAGCGAGTTTAGAACCCAGTTTGCCGCCAAGCGCGAGACCTATAAACAGCGGCAATACCAGTGAAAAATCGACCATACCGTTCATCAGGTAAACCGCCGTGGATGTGATGGTTTGAATAATCCATGGAAAAATATCAGTTGCATGTGCCTGAAGTGCATTCAAACCCATAAATGTTACAAGTGTGAATATAATGAATATCGACATTCCACCAGGAAATAGACCAGAAAATGTAATAACCCCGAAATAAAGTATCATTCCGATTATAACTTTTCGTCGGGATGTTTCTTTTGCTATAACGCCGTAATCTGGGTTTAGTAATGAAATAATTCCTATTGATAAAAACAAAATACCGATGGTGAACAGCATGGTTGCTTCATTGATTGATAGCGCGATATTTGCGCCAAGAATGCCACCAATCGCACCAAGTACGCTCATGGGGAAAACATATTTCCATGAAACCAATTTGGCTTTGTTAAAGTTAGACAAAACAATCGCCCACAAACCAAACGAGCTGAATTTGGCTGTTCCAACGGCGACTTGGGGTGGAACGCCAGCTCCAATCATGAAGGGCATAATAATAAGGCCGCCCGCACCGCCAATGGATGCAATGAATCCTGTTGCAAAGCTTGCTAAACCTAAAAACAGCCAGAAAAATTCATGCTGGGATAGGATCTCAAACGTCATGCGGTCTTAAAGCCGCCCCATTGCCAAGAATTTTTCGCGGCGGTGTTGGATGAGGGCTTTTTCATCCATACCATCAAATTCTTTTAGTGATTTCTCGATGACCTTAGTGACATTTTGAATTGTCGATTTATGGTCGCGATGTGCGCCGCCCATTGGTTCGGTGATGATGTCATCAATCAAGCCATTTTTATGCATGTCCTGTGCGGTTAATTTCAATGCGGCGGCGGCGTCCTTGGCGTATTCGGCGCTGCGCCATAAAATTGAGGCGCATCCCTCGGGTGAAATGACGGAATAAATGGCATGTTCCAGCATTAACACTTTATTTCCTGTGGCGATTGCAATCGCACCACCAGAACCACCTTCGCCGATGATGGTTGAAATAATGGGCACGCGGGCACGAAGACAGGTTTCGATTGATTTTGCGATAGCCTCTGATTGGCCGCGTTCTTCCGCACCAACACCGGGATAAGCACCCGCCGTGTCAATCAAGGTTAAGATTGGCAGGCCAAATTGGTTGGCCATTTCGATTAAGCGTTGTGCCTTGCGGTAGCCCTCAGGCCGTGCCATACCAAAATTATGATGAATACGTGATTCCGTGTCCCATCCTTTTTCCTGACCCATCACAACAACGGATCGCCCGTTAAAACGACCAAGGCCACCAACAAGGGCGTGGTCTTCACCGAAATTACGATCCCCCGCAAGTGGCGTAAAACCATCAATCATGCCCTTGATGTAATCACGGAAATGGGGGCGCTCAGGGTGGCGGGCCACCTGTACTTTTTGTGCGGCGGTTAATTTTGAATATGTTTGTTCTAATAATTTTGTTGATTTGCTGCTCATGCGGAAAATTTCATCCGCAATGTTAAATCCAGCATCGCCAGACATATTTTTTAATTCGGCAATTTTTGCCTCTAATTCTAAAACAGGTTTTTCAAAATCTAATTGTGCCATTTTTTATTTCTCTTGTTATTAAGCCTCATAGGTATAGCAAATTTCAGGTGAGTTGCAAAAAGAAAACCATATGGTTTTTTGGGAAGTGTAATCCATTGAAATAATTGTATAAAATGCCAAAAACTCAGTTCGTTCCAGAGTTTGTGTTTTGTTTCGGCCTGTTCTTTTGTTTTTGTGTTTAAATTCATACGGTTATTATATGATTTTATTCCTATTTTGTCAAGGGTGAATTTGAACCACGGAGAGCACGGACATCACAGAATGTTCACCATAATGTATATTTTGACATTAATGAGCATTTATTTATAAGAGTCGCTTTTTGTATTTTTTAATAAAACTTTATGCTACAAAAGTTAATATATTAACAAACAAATAGTTTTTAAAATGAATATTAAACCCCTTTTTCCTATTGTAACTACAGTTATGGCAATGTCTCTGCCTGGTTTTGCGCAAGACTTACAAAAACCCACCGCCAAATGGGAAAGTCATATTGAGGCTGAAGGAAAATTGGGCAATAATCGTGATTTGGGTGAAGCTAATCTTTTTATGCCTATTTGGCAAAATGAAGACTCATTGTTATTCACCGATATACGCGGACGTATTGATAATGCAGATAGTGAAGAATTAAATCTAGGATTAGGCTTCCGCCAAATTATAAATAATAATTTGATCCTTGGTGGATATGGGTTATATGATCGACGAAAAACAGGCAATGAAAATGTATATAACCAAGACACCCTCACCGCCGAAGCCCTCACTGCTAATTTTGAAGCCCGCGTTAACGCCTATATTCCCGAAAGCGGTGAGCAAGATATTGGCGCAGGTTCGGCGGTTGGGTCAATCAACGGCGGAAATATTCAGGTGCAAAATTTCTCCGCCCCATCAGAACGTGCCCTGCCTGGCGTGGATATTGAAGTAGGCGCAAAATTAAACCTCGCCCCCAATCTTGAATTATGGAGCTATGGCGGCGGATATTATTTTGACGCCGATGGTTTTGAAAAAGTCGCAGGCCCTCGCGGGCGTTTGGAAATGACCTATAACAACGTGCCGTATTTGGGTGCCGGATCAAAATTCACAGTGGGACTTGAGGCACAGCATGATGACGTGCGCGGCGGTCAGCAATTTGCTATTGCACGCCTGCGCGTTCCATTTTCATCTTTCAATGGCAACAAAGCGCAAACATCACGCTATGCCTCCCTCTCCCCCATTGAAAAACGTGCTACGACACGCATTTACCGTGATGTAGATATTGTTAGCGGTGAAAAAGAAGGTGGAAAGCTAATCGGCACCGAAGCCGCCACTGTGACGCTCGCCAGTGGGGCAAGCGTTTCCGCCATTACAACCATTGATGCCTCTACTGCTAATCTGGTTACAGATGTTGCGGCGGCGGGTGCCAATTCGTTGGTAGTGATCGATGGATCAGGCGGCGCAATCAACACAGGCAGAGTCACCGTGCAAAACGGTCAAGCCATTGTTGGCGGGGGGACATCTCTTACTGCGGCAACTGCGGGTGGAAAAACGGTGTCATTCAACGTCCCGGGCAGTCGCCCTACCATCAATGCCAATGCGCTTGCGACTTCAGATGCTTTTTTTATTGACAACACAAGCAATAATACACGCCTGGAAAATCTTACAATTGCGGGCAATCGTACGGGAATTTTTATAAATGAGGGGAGCAATACGACCATACGCAACGTTTCTGTTTCGGCAGGAAGTGAGTATGGCATCGTTGTATTTGGTGCTGCAGCAAATCAAATACTTATCGAGAATTCGCAAGTCACAAGTTCTGGTTTAAGCGGTATAGATGTACTGTCTAGTGCCAGAGCAACTTTGAATAATGTTGAAATATCAAATGCAGGGACAGAAGGACTTTTCGTTAGAGCTAATGCAAGAGTCACTGCAAATAATATACAAATTACAGATTCGACAGGCGATGGAATACGGATGAGTGCATCAAGTGGCGGAAGACCAATTCTAGAGATAAATAACAGCACAATAACAAATGCAGGAGGCGATGCGTTTGATGGATTTGAAGCCAACGTATCTGGCGGTGGTAATGTAATAAATGGTACTGTTGGCGGCGTGGCGTGTAGCGCCAGCTCTATAATCGGTTCTGTTGCCTTTACAAACATCCTCGGCGGCGGCGCAGGAACATGCCCTTAATATATTAAGTTTGCATTTCAATTTTTCACCACAGAGAACACCGAGGACAACGAGTAGGCCACAGAGGAATTGATATATCTCTGCGCTTTTTTCTCTGTGATCTTTGTGTCCTCTGTGGTGAAATGCAAAAAAATCCCCGCATAAATGCAGGGATTTTAAATTATAATATTTATTGAGACGCTTATTTAGTGCCTGTTTTCGCCATTGGGTGTTTGTCCTGAACCTTTTCGTTCACTTCCTCATCCAACATTTGAGTGTAGATTTGCGTCGTCGCAATATCAGCATGCCCAAGCATTTTTTGTACTGCGCGTAAATCGGCACCATTTTGCAACAAATGTGTCGCGAATGAATGACGAATTGCGTGTGGTGACAATTTACCCATTGGGAAATCACAGGCCTTTGACAAGTCCTTCAACATTTGTGCAAAACGTTGACGTGTCAAGTGCCCCTTGATTGATGTTTTTGATGGAAATAACCATGCGGCCTGTGTGCCATCATCACCTTCACCGATGAATTTTTCACGAACAGCAACATAATCAGCCAACGCCTTTTGTGCAGATGGTGTTAATGGAACCATACGTTCGCGGCCACCTTTACCTTCAACAATCATAAATTGGCTGTCGGCCTGATATGTTGCAAGGGGAAGTCCAACCAATTCGGAAACACGAAGACCCGTTGAATAAATCATTTCCAACAATGTCACCAAACGTTTTGATGCGGCATTACCTTTTTTCGCAGCAGTCGTAATTGCATGATTGATTTCTGTCTCTGACATAATTTTTGGCAATGTGCGTTTTTGTTTTGGTGCCTCGATTGTTGATGTCGGGTCATCCTCACGTATGCCTTCTGAAATCACGAATTTATAGAACTGACGTGCAGCCGAGATACGACGTGATACAGTGCGAGCCGTTGTTTTATTCTGACGATCACCCTTAATTTGAACCTTGTTTGATAATTCCTCAACATAGGCCTTGAAATCAACAGGCTTACATTTATCCAATGATGTGCCACGAGCCTGCATGTAGAGGTCGATGTCAATCAAGTCACGGTCATAGGCCGCAACAGTATTTTGTGCCGCACCTTTTTCCGAGACCATCATCTCTAGAAAACTAGTAATATATTTCGTTACGTTTGGACGGGCTTTTGCCGGTCTTCCTGGTCTTGCCATTGTTTTTCTCCTTCACTGACTTTCTATAAATAAAATTTACGTTCTATTCATATACCATTTTAATTATTATTGCAAATACTCAAATGCAAGAGTAATTGCTTCTTTTTCCAACTTATACGCCCTTAAACCCGATAAAATCACCGAAACGTCATTTGGAGCTAACTCCGCCACGTCGTGATGACCTATCAAACTTAAAAGATGGACAATTACCCTAGCGTGGTTATCGTCATCATAGGTTTTGGCGATAAAGTCATTAAAACCTAATCCCAAATGT
>CAYGLI010000057.1:0-10194 GCA_964350795.1 uncultured Micavibrio sp. | reverse complement strand
GTGTTGGGTGTTTCAATCATCATCGCCTTGGCCTTTTCCATGGCCTGACGTGTCATGTCCTTTTGAATATCTTTACGTTTTTCGTTGCAATCATCCAATAACCACGCAATGCGCATTGCCTCCGCCTCGCATGTTGTTGAGAGCAGTTCTGCGCCAAGCTGGCTTTGATGAACGCGTGATCCTGCGTTAATGCGTGGCCCTAACATAAACCCTGCGTGATACGGGTCGGGTATTGTGGTGATTTTCGAAACCTCTAATAACGCGTTTAATCCCAAATTACGACGCTCCGCCATCATTGGGAAGCCTTGTTTGACAAATAACCGATTGGCCTCAACCAAGGGCACCATATCGCACACGGTTCCAAGCGCAACCAAATCCAAAAATTCGCGCATCATTGGTTCTTTATTGACCTCATAATGACCCAAATGACGCAATTTTGAATTAATTCCGATGGTGAACAGGAATGTGACCCCAACGGCGGCGAGGTAATCATAACCGCTTTTATCATCATGCAATTTGGGGTTGATGATATAATCGGCATTCGGCAATTCACTATCTGGTTCATGATGATCAATAACAATCACCTCTAACCCGATTGATTTTGCATGGGCGATTGGCGCAACGGATGTAATGCCACAATCCACAACAACGACAATCTCCGCGCCTTGGGCTTTTAAATCGTCAAACCCTTTGGCCGATGGGCCATATCCATCGCCAAGGCGATCAGGAATAAAAAATGGCACATCATCCTGCCCCACACATTTTAAAAATCGGGACATCACGGCGCATGACGTTGCGCCATCAACATCGAAATCCGCCAAAACGCCGATACGGCGCCCACCCATAATGGCCTTGGCAATATAACCCGTTGCGGCGTCCATATTTTTTAACGCCATCGGGTTTGGAAAATGTTTTGAGAGTGTGGGGTTGAGGAAAGCATCTATATCCCCCCCATCCAATTCGCGAATAACAATCAAACGGGCGATAATTTCAGGTAATCCTTGCCCCTGAACCAATCTTTCCACCCGAGCCTCATCGGCATGACGCAAAATCCACTCTTTCCCCTTAATTGATATTTTTTGATCAAACGGGTTGAGGTTTAGGTCATCGGGGTTGGTTTTTAGCGCAAGATTCATATCACATAATACCTAGGTCAAATCTGAAATCCAAGGCGTTTGTGATTTTAGTCCACCGGCTTACGCTTAAAATTATGCTCTGCCGTGATATGGCGCACCGTGCCTGATTTTGATCGCATGACCATGGAATGAGTGACCGCACCACGTGCATTGCGACGGACGCCTTTTAACAACGGGCCATCCGTAACGCCCGTGGCGGCAAACATAATATCCGACCCATGAGCCAAATCATTTAAATCATAAACACGGTCATAATCGGTTATGCCATATTTGTCGGCACGGGATTTTTCATCATCATTGCGAAACACCAAACGCCCCTGCATTTGTCCACCGATACATTGTAAGGCCGCGGCGGCCAACACGCCCTCTGGCGCGCCACCGACACCCATATAGGCATCAATACCGCTTTCATCATCCGCACATGCGATAATGCCCGCGACATCCCCATCCCCAATCAGGTAAATTCGCGCACCCGCCGCGCGAATGTCACGCATAATGTCATCGTGACGCGGACGATCAAGCACACAAACGGTTATATCCTCGACTGACACATTTTTGGCATCCGCCAAACGGGTCAAAAACAGGTCAATCGGTTCATCAATATTCAAAAAATTTGCTGGTAATCCACCGCCAACGGCAATTTTTTTCATGTAAGTATCAGGCGCATTGAGAAACCCGCCTTCTTCGGTCATTGCAATCACGGCCAACGCATTTTGTCCGCCCTTTGCGGTGATGGTTGTGCCCTCTAATGGGTCGAGGGCGATATCAACCTTTGGCCCCTTGCCCATGCCAACCTTCTCACCGATATAAAGCATGGGTGCCTCATCCCGCTCACCCTCGCCAATCACGACTGTGCCATCGATATATAAACTATTGAGTGATTGACGCATGGCATCCACTGCAACCTGATCCGCCGCCTTTTCATTGCCGCGCCCAACCTGAAGTGACGCCGCCAAGGCCGCGGCCTCGGTCACACGCACAACCTCTAGGGCAAGGTTGCGATCCATGGTTTTACCGAACTGTGGAAAATCATTATCGGTTTCATTCAGTGCGTTTACAATATGGGGCATGATTTATTCGTACGCTGTTAACAAACGCGGGCTTCGTTGCATAACTGGTGGCGACATCGGCATTGGTGGAATAGCTTCTGCCTGTCGCCTTTCCTCTAACATCATATTTGTTTTATATTGCGCCGCGTGTTGAGGCACCGAATATTCAGGTAAATAAGATGGGCGCACACTTTGCCCATCCACCGCATAAACGGTCACGCTGGGGTCAAACACCGTATATCCGCCTGCGGTTGTATTGTCCAACACACCGCGATATTCAGGGAATTTTTGTTTTACCGCACCGGCGGGTTTGTTGATAGGGTAATAGATGACACTTTCATTTGAAAATTGAACCGCATGGTCAATTTCATAATTTCTCACCTGTTGAACCAATGGTGGCTCTTCGATAATGACTGGTTTTACCACCTCTGGCTTTGACGCGCATGCCGACACCCCAATCATTATTGCCGATAAAATGAATGATTTAAATTTCATATCATCACAATGCAAAATTTCCATTCAAATCACAAGCAATATATGTGGATTATTCTCTGCTTATTGGTTAACATTCACCCATTATGGCGCAGGATTTTTTCAATTATCAATTTCAGGCAATGCAAAAAATGAAAAAATTGCAGGATGTGTTGAATAATAAACCACTATCCCCTACTCCACCGATTCAGGCATTTCATCAATCCATGATGCAGGTTGGTATGAAATTTTGGCAAAATGCCATGAATAATCCCGAACATATGATTGAGGCGCAACGCCGTTATTTCGAATTTTTAAAAAATCCCGCAACAAACGACAATGGGTATGACCGATATTTCAAATCTGATTTTTGGAATTCAACGCCGTATTACCAATGGTTAAAGGATATTTATATCAAAACCGCCACATGGATGATTGAAACGATTGAGGAAGAAGCCCTTGGTTTTGATAAGGATGAGAAAGAAAAACTATTATTTCTCACCCGTCAAATTATTGAGGGCACAAACCCCCGTAATTTTCCCCTCACCAACCCTGACGTGATTGAGGAAACCCTCAAGACAAACGGTGAAAATTTTTTGCGCGGTATGGATAATCTGATCAATGATATCGAACGTGGCACATTATCGCTGACCGATGAAACCTCGTTTGAGTTGGGTAAAAATATTGCCATAACCAAGGGCAACGTTATTTTCAAAAATAAAATGATGGAATTAATTCACTATCCTGCCAATGCGGATGATGTGTTTGCCGAACCTCTGGTCATTATTCCACCATGGATTAATAAATATTATATCCTCGACCTCACCCCTGAAAATTCAATGATTAAATGGTTAACGTCACAAGGGCATAACGTGTTTTGCATTTCATGGGCGAACCCCGATGAATCATTCCGCGATGTTGAATTTAAAGATTACATGCATGACGGCGCATTAAAGGCAATTGAGATTGCGAATACGATTTGTGATACCAAACAGGCCAACGTCATGGGATATTGCATCGGGGGCACATTATTGGCCATGACGATGGCATGGTTAAAGGGCAAGAAAAAAAGCAACATCATCAAATCCGCAACATTCCTCACCACCCTATTGGATTTTGAAAAGGCAGGGGATTTGCGTGTGTTCATCGATAAAGATCAGATTCAAAGCCTGAATGAAACATTGATGGATAACGGTATCATGGATGGCAAATCCATGAGCCTAAGCTTTTCCCTGCTGCGTGCATCCGACCTGATATGGTCGTTTGTTATTAATAATTATTTCATGGGGCGCGCGCCCGTTCCGTTTGATTTATTATATTGGAATGGCGATTCCACAAATTTGCCTGCCGCCATGCATTGCGATTATTTGCAATCCATGTATCTGGATAATAAATTGGCACAAGGCGAATATAAATTAGACGGCGTGACGTTGGATTTATCAAAAATTGACACGCCCGCTTACTTCCTCTCAACCCGTGATGACCATATTGCGCCGTTTGAGGCCACAAAGGACGGAGCATGCTTATTAGGGTCAACCGATAAAACATTTGTCCTTGGCGGGTCAGGGCATGTGGCGGGCGTTATCAACCCACCCCATAAAAATAAATATGGATTCGAGGTTAATGGTGAAAAATATGACGGATCATGGTGGAGTCATTGGCAAAAATGGATTGAAAACCGTAATAGTGATAAAATAAAAAAGCCAACCAAGCCATTGATTCATAAAGATTATAAAAAAATATGTGCTGCACCTGGTGAATATGTGTTAAATAAGATTTGACAAATTAAACATAATTATATATGTTAATGCATAATTAGAAATAACAACAAAGGATTTTAAAAATGAAAAAAATATTAGCACCAGCCGCGATTTTAGCAACAGCTTTTACATTATATGGAGACCCAGCCAACTCAGCCGCAGGCGGTCGCTGTGGTGGTTGCGGTGGCGCTGAATCTTCTGGACCATCAGAATCCCCTAGTAGCCCATCATTGACATCATCTGATGGGGGCGATGTAACAGAGTGTCGCCTTAGTACAAGTACGCCTTTTGAAAGTGGTCTTTTATCTATTCCTGGAAATGGCGTAGTTGAAACAAAAATTGAATATTTAGGCACCCCACGAAGCGCGGCTTTTACAATCAATTCATATGGCAGAGACGCATCACGATATACGGGTGAGGGAGAACAAAAATTCCTCACGTGTTTAAATGATGCTTTTAATGAATATCAAGAAAAAGACCTCGGTGAAGGTGTCTGTGTGAAAAGCGTTACCGCTGAATTTAAAGACAAAGCCATCACGGTTAAAAACATATACTGCCAAAAGGCCACCCCTGTTGGGCATGGTGTTAAGGGTAAAATTGAATTTGAAGGACGTGTTGTTCCTCGATAAGGGTAATAAATTTTCTTTTGATAAAAGCCCCTAACGGGGCTTTTTTATGTTTGTAAAAAAAGGAGCCCGAAAGCTCCCTTTTGAATGAATATAACTGTAACCAAATTAACGTTTCGCCCACTGCTTGGTACGACGTGCCTTGTGCTTACCAATTTTCTTCGGCTCAACTGTACGGCTATCACGTGTGATGAACCCTGCGGCCTTTAACGGGCCACGTAATTCAGGGTCAAAATCCGCCAATGCGCGTGTAATACCATGACGCACCGCGCCCGCTTGCCCTGATAATCCGCCACCTTTTACGGTACACATCACGTCAAATTTACTGACCTGATTTGAAACCAAAAATGGCTGGTTGATAATTAATTGTTGTGTTTTGCGTTTGAAATAAATCGCCTGTTCAATGCCATTCACGATGATTTTTCCTGAACCTGGCTTAACCCAAACACGGGCAACGGCATCCTTACGACGACCCGTTCCGTATGCACGCCCTTGTGCATCAATTTTTGGTTCGCGTTTTACTTCAACTTCCGCAATCACTTCTTCGGTTTTAACCTTCGCTGTCGACTTATTTTCAGCCTTAGCTTCGGTAACATTTTTTAAATCAGCTAGATCATTTACTGTTTTTTCACTCATAATATCAATTCCTTATTCTAGCGTTTGTTCTTTGGGTTCATCGCGGCAATATCAAAAACCTCTGGCTGTTGCGCCTCATGCTTGTGATCTGTTCCCGCATAAACATGCAATTTTTTCATTTGGGCGCGCGCCAATGGGCTTTCCTTTGGCATCATACGCTCAACGGCCTTTTGCACCACGCGCTCTGGGTGTACGCCATCCAAAATTTCACCTTTGGTACGTTGCTTGATTCCACCTGGGTGGCCTGTGTGCCAGTAAAAGATATCGGCATCACGTTTATTACCAGTCAACTTAACCTTTTCGGCATTAATCACAATCACGTTATCACCCGTATCAATATGCGGTGTGAACATCGCCTTGTGCTTACCACGTAGGATTTTTGCAATTTCAGATGACATGCGACCAAGAACAACGTCCTGAGCGTCAATGATCCACCATTTTTTCGTCACTTCAGACGGTTTTGCGGAATATGTTTTCATTTCTT
Organism: uncultured Micavibrio sp.; assembly: GCA_964350795.1. Lineage (GTDB taxonomy): Bacteria > Pseudomonadota > Alphaproteobacteria > Micavibrionales > UBA1664 > UBA1664. The sequence continues at coordinate 4,032 of CAYGLI010000057.1, read as the reverse complement.
TACCTCTTGTTTTTAAATAACGTGCTGTTATCGCGCATCTCAAGGTAAAAGTCAAATTTATTTTTTATGAAATAATGTTTAAAAACAGCGCGTTAAAAATATGGTATTTTAATACCGCATATATTAATCTTTAATATAGTTCGATTTCAATATCTTCATTACACGGCTTGTCCGTGCAATCTATTTTTAATCACCATGGATTACACGTATTTTCTGACGAAAAACGTGCAATGACGAATCTAAAAAAACTTTGTGTAACATTGCGTCCTTTGTGGTTAAAAAATAACTACAGAGTAACGCCTTTATAGTGGTCGGGATGACAGGACTTGAACCTGCGACCCCTCGCCCCCCAGGCGAGTGCGCTACCAGACTGCGCCACATCCCGACTAACAAGTGACTTTATGCTTTATAATAACCAAAAAGGCAAGTGGCCTTTAATAATTTAAGACGCCTGCAGCAATGTCTGGCGAATAGATTTTAAATTATTCAATGTGGCCTTTAAAATTTCAACTTGTTTGTCCGACAATCCAGCCGATTTCACAATGGATGGTTTTGTGTTTGTATTTGCCGTTTCCGCAATTTGGTTGCGCGTATTGCCCTTGAGAACATTTTGCGCGCCCTTAATAGTATATTTTTGTTGGTACAATAATTCGTGGATTTTTTCCAAAACCGCCACATCTTCTGGGCGGTAATAACGTCGTCCACCACCACGTTTCATTGGTTTTATCTGAGAAAATTTCGTTTCCCAAAACCGTAAAACATGTTGTTCAACATTCAAATGGTCGGCAACCTCGCTGATTGTGCGGAATGCCCCTGATTTTTTCTTTAGTTTTTGTTGCATCGATATTTCCTTCCCCAAGGTTAAAAATGCGTTCTTGTTATATTTTCTTTTTAATTGTCATTCATTTTTTCTTTTAAAACATGGCTGGCCTTATAGGTCACAACCTTACGTGGTGTAATCGTCACCTCGACACCTGTTTTTGGGTTGCGCCCAACACGTGCGCGCTTTTCACGAACCGTAAATGTTCCAAAAGATGAAATCTTTAAAACGCCTTCGCTAACGATGGCGTCTTCCATTTCATCAATCACCGCATCCACAAGGTCAGATGATTCAACTCGGGACAACCCAACCTGTTCATAAACGGCATCGGCTAAATCCGCTCTTGTCATTGTTTCCATACCACTCATCCTTTTAATCCTATTGGTATTAATAACTTAGCGTATCTATTTAAAGTATAGCCGTCAAATTTTCGCATAACTTATCCACAGACAGCGACGAAAATCACTCGCTTTCGTCAGGTGGTGTGACTTTTAGCAGCTTAATTTGGTGTTTTTCACGTGTCATAATTGTAAAACGATAACCGTAAAAGATGAAATTTTGTCCTGCATCAGGAATCATCTTTGATTCATGGATAATAAGCCCTGCAACCGTTGTGTAATCCTCATCAGGCAATTCCCAATGCAATTCACGGTTCATATCACGGATCGTGACGGTACCATCAATTAAATATGTTCCATCGCCCTGATCGCGAATTCCAATAACCGAGAAATCCTGTTCATCATCAATCTCACCAACGATTTCTTCTAAAACATCTTCTAATGTCACAATCCCTTGGGACACGCCATATTCGTCCACAACAATTGCGAAATGTTCCCTGCGTTCTCGAAACGCCTGTAATTGATCAAATAGATTTGTTGTCTCTGGGACAAACCAAGGGTCAAGCAACATTGTTTTAATGTCCAATCGCGCGATATTGCCACTGACACTACGAATTTCCTTTAACAATATTTTGGCATGAATAACACCGATAATGTTATCTGGGTCATCTTTCCAAACAGGAATACGCGTATAGGGGCTGTTCAAAACTTGATCGACCAATGAATCGATTGGTTCATCCGCATCCAGCGCCACAACATTACTGCGGTGTGTCATAATATCCTCGATATCGACGTCCACCAAATCGAGAATCGATCTTAACATTGCTCGTTTTTCGGTTGATTCTCTCACTTGACCTTCGCCATCATGGACATGTGCTAAATCAATGGCCCCACGCAATTCTTGTTGCGCCATATCGGCCATATCAACATCATCGGCGTTTACACCAATAATTTTTAAGGTGAGATTAACAATTTTTGAAATTAAGGCCGTTACAGGCGAAAACACAAACACCACAACACGAATAATCGGTGATATTTTGAGTGCCATTTTGTCACTATTGGCCAAGGCATATGTTTTTGGCAGAACCTCTGCAAAAACCAGCACGATAATAGTCATAATTAATGTGGCATAGATGACGCCTGTTTCACCCACCAACCGAATAAGAAATGCGGTTGCAATGGCCGAAGCCAAAATATTGACTAGATTATTTCCCAGCAACAGCGCGCCGATTAAACGGTCTTTCTTTTCAATCAATTTATTCACGATTACTGCACGATGATTTCCCTCCTTCTCTAGAGTCAGCATTCGGGCCTTTGAAACCGCGGTTAATGCCGTTTCTGACCCCGAGAAAAAACCAGACATACAAATTAGGACGAGGATAGAACATATTGGCCCCCAAAATGACCAGTCAATCGTTGCGATAAATTCCATTGATACTCTCTTGCTTTCTTATTTGTGCCACATTATGTTGCGACCATCATAGTCACTTTAACTAAAGAAAAACAGATGAAAAGAACACTGATAATTATTGGTTTATTGTTTACATGCGTCTTTGGCGGTGCATTTATCTTATCAACAATGAATCCTGACGTGAATCAAACAGAAATTAGAAAAGAGATTAATCTTGAAATTCCATAAATTTGCATTACTCCTCACCATCTTCATGGGGACGTCAAATCTTACTTTCGCAAATGAACAATATGATTGGAGTAAAATAGACGGGCTTGGGCTTATTTCAAAAAAGGATGAAGCCTATATCCATAAGGATATTTGGAAAGATACAACACAGGCCAGTGCAATTTCTTTGCTTGATAGACTTCCCCACACACTCACATCACCACAATATCGTGAATTGGCGCGGCGTTTATTGGTATCCGGGGCACCACAATTTGACGAAGAAATCGAAGCCCCCTCATTCCTCACAAAACGAATAGAGACATTAATTTCCTATGGGTTATTCGAGGATGCTATCGCGCTTTATAATAATGCCAAAGAGAACGATGAAGCCCTTCCAGACAATTTTGAATTATCAATGATTGAGATTCAAACCACACTTATTAATGGGTCTCTTGCACCTATTTGTTTGGATGTTCAGGCCGCATCGGGTGTCTTCCGTGATATGCCCGCATGGCGTGAATTATCTAATTTCTGTCGTTTGCGTTTTGGCAGCGCTGAAAAAATAAAATTGAATGATTTCAAATTCACTCATTTTCCAGAGCTAAAATATATATTAGAAAACGAAACCGTTAACATTGGATCACTCAAATCACCAATGGGTTTGTTAGTGGCCTTTAGCGACAAAAATATTACAGATGAAAATTATAACGACAGCGCAAAACAAGCCTATAAATTACCTGACCTTGCCATTAAACTTGCTATAAACGACAATTACAAAAACAATGAAACCTATCAATGTTATGCCATAGAGGCCGCAAAACGAGGCATCATCAATGGTGAGGCATTAAAGGAAATCTACACTAATACCAATTTTTCAGTGGATTTGCTCAATAATCAATCCGGGGAAATTGCTCTTCACCCATGCCATATACCTGCCTATTTTTATCAACGATTTGCAAAAACAGAAAATGGTGACGAACTTGAAAAACTTTTAGGGACATTACTATCTGTGACGAAAACAATTCCGCCACAGGCCCTTTTACCGATGGTTGATCATCTTATCGAACATGTCATCGGCTTTAATAATCAATGGCAGGCATCTATGATTATGGGTGCCAATGGGTTCGTCGTTCCTGAAACTTACGAATCCAACCTCACCCCCCTAAAAACCATCCAAAAATCACAACTTATTTCAAATGATTCTTATAAAACATGGCTGGGCACAGATAAAAACGTCCAATTTCTTGATGCAAGGA
>CAYGLI010000056.1:0-10571 GCA_964350795.1 uncultured Micavibrio sp. | reverse complement strand
GATATGGCGTTGCCGATTGGTTTGGGGCAAACAATTTCCCAGCCAATGGTTGTTGCCACAATGACACAGGCGTTGGATATTACAGACCGCCATAAGGTTTTGGAAATCGGTACGGGGTCTGGATATCAGGCCGCGATATTATCAAAATTATGCCGTCGCCTTTATACGATTGAGCGGCATAAGCCATTGTTACAACAGGCCGAGGAACGGTTTCGCGAAATGCGTTTGCGTAATATTACAGCAATGAATGGTGATGGGATGAAGGGGTGGAGCTATCAAGCGCCATTTGACCGCATTATTGTTACCGCCGCGGCGCATGGTGGTGTCCCTGATGAATTAATGAATCAATTGTCCCCTGATGGTGGTATTATGATTGCCCCTGTTGGCGCCAGTGACACTGACCAAACGTTGGTATGCATCACACGCACAGGTGAAGATCGTTATGAAACCAAGGAATTATTCGCCGTTCGGTTTGTGCCTTTATTGCCTGAAATCGCCGAAGAAACACGTCATGTTGACCCTGAATATAATCAGATGAATGCTGTTTTTGCTTAGAGTCGATAATATTAAAAATGAATGATCATAATTCAGATAAAAAATGTAAGTTGATGTTTAAGTCCGATACTTTGACTGAAAAAATCGCAGTAATTTTATTTTTTGTATTATTTTCAACAGCTTTTTGCCTTATTATTGGTTTTTTTGTTTTTCTTGGAGGGTTAACTATTGAAACTGGTGCTAAAGTAGCGACGGCATTGTTGTTATATTTTCTTATATTTTATGGCTTTATACACACATGGTTGCAACCTGATAAAATATACGATTGTGGACACTATTTATTAATACATAAAAAAAATAACGTGAGTAAAATTTTTCTTAATAATATAGAAAAAATTTCATATAGCTATCCAACCTTTACGGTTATAAAATTAGTGGAGGCTGATGAATATTTAGGCAAAAAGATCAGACTTTTAGCCAAAACAAACACTTTTTATCCAGTAAAAAATAAATATGACAGTATTAATCAATTAATTAGTAGAATTGATCAAAACAAATAAATTTTTTAAATCAAAACCATTGCCGCAAGGCCTAGGAATGCAAAAAATCCGACAATATCGGTCACCGTTGTTAAGAAAACGGATGAGGCGAGGGCAGGGTCAACACCGATTCTATCAAGGAAAATTGGAATTCCAATTCCAAACAGCCCTGCAATAATCATATTGACGACCATGGCAACGCCAATCACGCCTGCCAATAAAATATCGTTAAACCAGAAAAATGTAATAACGAATACGATAACGGCAAAGGCCAACCCATTAAGCAATCCAACCAATGTTTCCTTACCGATCATCCGTGCCATGTTTGTGCGGGATAAGTCACGTGTCGCAAGCGCACGCACGGCAATGGTCAGGGTCTGTGTGCCTGCATTTCCACCCATGGACGCGACAATTGGCATTAACACGGCAAGGGCAACAATTTGTTCGATCGTTGCATCAAACATTCCAATAACCATTGAGGCCAAGATGGCAGTCAATAAATTTAATGATAACCACGTAAAGCGTGATTTTGTTGTGTTCATAACATCACGATACATGTCGCTTGATCCGCTAGAACTTACTCCAGCCAAGCGCAAGATATCTTCTTGGGCTTCTTCGGCGATAACGTCTTGAATATCATCAAACGTGATAACACCAATCAAACGGTTTGTTTCATCCACAACGGGTGCGGTCACAAGGTCGTTATCAGTGAAAATCCGCGCCACGTCTTCTTGGTCCATATCTGCGGGAATAACATGTAAATCTTGCACGGCGAGTAAGGATTCAATCGTCTCCTTGCGGTGTGTTCGTAAAATTTGATTAAGTGGTAACTCCCCAACAACGTGATACATCGGGTCAATAACATAGATTGTAAAAAATTGTGATGGCAATTCCTCGCCTGCAGCACGTAAATAATCAATTGTTTTCCCAACAGTCCAAAATTCAGGAATAGCAACAAATTCGCGTTGCATCAAACGGCCTGCGGAATCTTCCTCGAATGTCAGGCCTTCCTCGACTGTCGCGCGATTTTTTGCAGATAGTTTGCGCATGACCTCTTTTTGAAAAACGGGGTCAAGGTTATAAAGCATATCAACCGCATCATCGGAATCAAGATCAGATACGATAGAGGCCACTTGCTTAGGCTCCATATTCTCGAGAATGGTTTTACGCAGATCGTCATCTAATTCAACAAAGGTTTCAGAATCAAATTGTTTGAGGTATTTTTCAATTAATTCATCGCGGTCGTCCGATACAACCTTGGCCAATAATTCCGCAGATTCAGAAATTGTCAGATCATCAATAAGCTCCCGCACCTGTTTCCTGTCATTATCATGCAGGGCATCGGTGATATCGCGAATATCATCATCGGTAAATTGTTCGGTCAAGGCGGTGGATACATCCTCGAAATCTTCATCAATTGTCACCGCATCATTCGTCATGACTCGGTTATAAATGATTTATGTCACGATGTCATCGAGTGAGTTTTGGAAGCTTGGTCGTTGTTATTTCAGGGGTAATAATCGTCTGTATAACAAATGGCTTTGGCTTTAATTGTAAATCACCTATGATAAAATTCATGATAATAAATGCTGATGTAATATTCATCGCGCCAGATAATAGAGATTTTGTTATGTAGTTACATGCAAATTTTTTAAAAGTGGAACGTAGTTTTTTATGCCAACGTTGCCTTGCTATAACGATAGGAATGCTCTTTATGGCACTTCTTTTAAATTCTTCAATGGGGTAACCAATAAAAAAATCATTATGGATCGGTGGTGTTTTACTTTTATCTATGCTCACATATATGACTATATACTAACGCTACTTAAAGCTGCAAGATTCACTAGCGTTCTTGGGCTGGCCGCGGATGTGCAAATATGAACTGGTTTTTTCATGCCTAATAATATCGGCCCGACAACGGTGGCGTCATTCATCACCTTAATAGCGTTATAGGTAATGTTGGCGGATTCAACGGATGGCATCACAAGTAAATTTGCACGTCCCTCAATTGTTGAATTTGGCATTATTGTTTTGCGTATTTGTTCGGATAAGGCACAATCAGCATGCATTTCACCGTCAATTTTTAAATCGGGTGCGCGATCTTTGATGATATCCAAGGCCTCACGCATTCTCATTGCCGATGGTAATTGGCTTGATCCAAAATTCGAGTGGGAGACAAGCGCAACATTAGGTTCAATTCCAAATTTTTGAATTTCTTCGGCCGCCATCAATGTCATATTTGCCAACTGGTCGGCAGTTGGATTATCGACCACATGTGTATCCGTAATGAATAAATTCCCCTTGCTCATAATCAAACCAGAAATCGCAGATGGCTTTTCGACACCATTTTTTAGTCCAATAATTTGGCGTAAATGACGCAGGTGATACACATATTGCCCCATGACACCACAAATGAGGGAGTCAGCCTCCCCACGTTCAACCATTAATGCTGCAATCACGGTATTGCTTGTGCGAACAATTGTTTTTGCCGTTGTTGGTGTCACGCCGCGGCGTTGCATTAATTCATGATAATGTGTCCAATAATCTTTATAACGGGGATCGCTTTCAGGATCACAGAGCTCGACGACATTTAAATCAATGCGTAAATTCAATCGCTTGATACGCGATTCAACAACACGTTGGCGGCCAATTAAAATAGGTTTTGCCAATCCTTCATCCAAAACTGTTTGTACCGCCATCAACACGCGCTCTTCTTCGGCCTCCGCAAATACAACGCGTTTTGGATTGGCCTTGGCCTTATCAAATATAGGTCCCATTACAAGGTTGGAGCGATAGAAATATTGGGTCAGTTGTTGTTTATAAGCTTCAAAATCTTTGATTGGACGTTTGGCAATTCCACTTTCCATTGCCGCCTTCGCCACGGCAATAGGAAGTTTCACAATTAAACGAGGGTCAAATGGTTTTGGAATGAGATAGTCAGGGCCAAATTCCAAGGCTTCATCAGCGTAAACGCTTGCAACCTCGTGAGAAGCCTCGGCTTGTGCCAATTCTGCGATGGCGTTCACGCAGGCTAATTTCATTTCTTCGTTTATTGACGTGGCACCACAATCCAACGCCCCACGGAATAGATAAGGGAAACATAAAACATTATTCACTTGGTTGGTGTAATCAGACCTTCCTGTACAAATAATGGCATCAGGGTGAACCGCACGAACTTCCTCAGGCATGATTTCAGGGGTCGGGTTGGCAAGCCCCATGACCAATGGTGCACCAGACATCTTGGCGCAATTATCTTGTGATAACGCACCCGCAGCGGATAGGCCAAGAAACACATCAGCCCCCTCAATTGCGTCATCCAATGAACGGGCATTTGTATCAACGGCAAAGGCCTCTTTGTATTTGTCCATGCCCTCGGTACGGCCTTTATAAATAACGCCGTTACGATCACACACGGTGATGTTGTCTTTGGGTAAACCGAGCGCAACAAGAATATTGAGGCATGAAATCGCTGCCGCGCCTGCGCCATTGGCGACAAGGCGTATATCAGACATTTTACGACCTGATAATTTAATCCAATTTTTGAATGCCGCACCAACAATTATTGCCGTTCCATGTTGATCGTCATGGAACACAGGGATATTCATGCGTTTTTTTAATTCGGTTTCAATTTCAAAACATTCTGGCGCCTTGATGTCTTCTAGGTTAATTCCACCAAAGGATGGTTCCATCCGCGCAACTGTATCAATGAATTTCTGAGGGTCTTTTTCATCGATTTCAATGTCAATGGAATCTATTGCGGCAAATTTTTTGAATAAAACTGCTTTTCCCTCCATCACTGGCTTGGATGCTAACGCGCCGATATCACCAAGCCCTAAAACCGCCGTTCCGTTAGATATCACCGCAACCATATTTCCGCGAGATGTGTATTTGAACGATGCCTCTGGATCTTTTTCAATTTCCAAACACGGCGCGGCAACACCGGGGGAATAAGCCAAGGCCAAATCACGTTGTGTGGTTAATTGTGTCGTGGCCTTAATTGCGATTTTACCCGGAGTAGGGAACTGATGGTAATCGAGGGCTTCTTGATCAAATGATTTTTTATCAGGCATTTTGAATAACGTCCTTGGTTATATTGAATGGTCTTATCATGCCGATTTCATATAGATATACAACAGGGCAAAGATTTTGCAGGGCAATATATTTGAATGATTATGATTGCAAAATTATCCTGAGCCTTTTATATCTATGACACTATCAATTCTAAAAACATGTGCGATCGTGGCGGAATGGTAGACGCGCAGCGTTGAGGTCGCTGTGGGAGAATATCCCGTGGAAGTTCGAGTCTTCTCGGTCGCACCATTTTACATTTTGATGTTACGCTTCCGATAAACGTAAATATATCAGTCGCTTGTGGCGTTCGAAACCCGTTTTCGTGGTCGAAGGCGATAGGGCTTTTGAAGGCCAGTCTGGGTGCGTAAGTTGTTGAATGTTGCAGGGTCGGCCTTGCTTGCTATGGCAATATCCCAAAAAAACGCATCGACATCGCCAAGATCAGCGGTGATAGATTGCGACCCAAGCAGTTCTGACAGCGCCTGCATCTCTTTGAAAGCAGGCACACAAAAGGCGTTTCTAAATTCCGCGATAATATCTTCATTCGGAAAATCTGACGGATCAAGCCGCGTGTCTCAGAGCCTTGCTAAACCAATAATTTGAATATTTTATTAAATACACCCATCTGCGACCAACGCATAAAACGATTACATAATGTCTTATGCGGACCATAAGCACTCGGTGCATCACGCCATTGCAAACCACGCTTTAAAACATGGATAATACCACTCACAACACGACGGTCATCAACACGCGGAACACCATGCAAACTTGCAAAGTATCGCTTAATTGCATTAAATTGTTCGTCGTTTAACCAAAATATATCACTCATAAAAATCTCCTTTTTTTACAAGTGAATCACATCCCCCTTAATTACACAAAGACATATTCAATAGGTCCTGAGCCTAGAAATTATCGTTCTAGTGTAATGAAATACAAACACCGAAGACTCGGATTTGATGCCAAAGTGTAGCATGCGGATGAATATAAAGGCAGAAATGTAGAGTTACTTGTTAATGGTGCATTGACGCTGGTCCCATCACGCAAAACTGCAGAATTCTCATAATTCACACCATTTGGTGGACCTTTCGTGTAAGTCGGAAGAGTATCGCTTCCGATAAGATCTTTATTGATCTCTCGACAGGCCGTTTCAGAAAATCCACAAGAGTAAACCAATATATCTGGCTTTGAAGAGCCTAAGTGATTCGAAGTCACGTAGAACGGCGCTTCAAACATGACCCAAGTAAACTGATTTTCTGGAACTGTGTAGCTTGGATCCCTGAGTGAAAGAGGTGGATGCACTACAGGAATGCCATTTCCAGGTTCGTACACACCTCCAGGACCAGTGGTTAGGGTTATTGGATCAGTTCCTGAAAGGCTTTTTCGAAGAATCTCCATGTTGATTGAAGAGAGCGCATTAAGGGCGGTCGAAATATCTAACTTTAATTGCTCTCGGCTCACCGTCCCCCCACCACTTCTAGTCGAAGATGTCACTGCATAAGACAATGCCGCAAACAGAGCTACTGCTATTAGAATAACGAAAAGAACGTTTCCAGACTGTGTTTCAGACTTCATTATAAGATTGTATCATATAAAACAGATAGTTAAACAAATAAATGAATCTTAAGGTCCGGACGGACGGCGCGTTCTCGGGCGCTTTCTAAGCCGCTCCGCCTTAGGCTTTGCGATGCACGCCACTATATCATTGAAATTATGGCCTAAAGCGCTCATCGACGCACCTATGACTTTTCGATTCTAATTGTGCGAGATGGCGCTCCCATTGCTCAAGGGAATCGAAGAGGTTTTTAAGCTCTTTTGTACTGATGGAATCAAACTGGGGGTTCGAATTTTTACCTTCTCGGTCGCACCATTTAAACATTATAATAATAATTAAGATCCAATGGTTGTTGTAAATCGTAAGAAATTAATATAGCTGTTTGATTATTTGGAAACTTGATTTATCTTTAAAAAAATAACATCAATTGAATGCAAGATGGGGACAAAATATTGCAATTTTTAAAAAATAAATATCACTGCACCGTCTTTAGCATTTTTATTTTAAATGCATGTTCTCTGCATACGCTTAATCCATCTCCTGTTCTTGATGTCGAGGCGTCTCAGGCTTATTCTATTATAATCGAAAATCCAGAGTTCAAATCGCCGTGGTGGGAAAATTTTGATCGGCCTTTGCTTAATAATTTGATTCAGCAATCCTTATTGAAAAATTACGATATTGCACAATCGGTTGCGATATTGAATCAATCAAATGCGCTTGTACGTCAAACGGGTACGGGCGCGTTGCCACAGATTGATTTATCAGGTAACGCCGATAAAGAATGGCGTGAAAGTGATGGTCAACGAGGAACATCGGAAGTTGGTGTGGATTTATCATGGGATATTGATATTTGGAATCGCATTGGTAGTGCGGCGAAGGCTGATAAATTAGAAGCACAAGCCAGATTTGAAGATGTTGAAACGATCAAACTTTTGACTTCCGCCGACATTACTAATGCCTATTTTGGTGCGGTGGCATCGCACCAAACGATCGATCTTTTGAAAGACCAATTAAAATTAGATCGTGAATTATTAAACTTGTTACAGTTGCGTTTGAAAGAAGGCATTGGAACAAATGTCGAGGTGCTACAACAACGCGCCCGTGTTGCCGACAGCGAAAAATTAATCCCTTTGGCTGAGGCGAATTTAACCGTTTTTGAAAATCGGTTGGACGTGTTGATGGGCAAGATCCCTGATGCTAAAAACCGCATTCCAGACGATGAAACATTAAAATTCACTGATAAAATGCCTGCAATTAAAGTGCCCGCGGCGTTGTTATTAAATCGTCCTGATTTACGCGCGGCGCGTGCGGAATTGGTTGCCGCGGATGCGGATATCGCCTCGGCCATTGCCGACCGTTTGCCCAATGTCACATTGGATGGGTCGTATGTGTTTTCAGATACGCAAAATTTCACTGGGCCTGTGGGTATGATTATGGGCACATTCATCCAACCGCTGTTAGACTGGGGGCAGCGCAAGGCAGAGGTTGAGCGAAATAAGGCTTTGTACCAAGAACGTCTTGCCGCATACACGCAATTATATCTTGAGGCCGTTGAGGATGTTGAAAATTCCCTTATTCGTGAAATCAAACAACGTGAATTTTTAAAAGGTCTGCGTGCGCAAAGATCAATTTTACAACAAACGGTTAACGCATCAAAAGATCGCTATACCCAAGGGGTGGATGATTATCTGCCCGTGATTGACGCGCTAAAGGAATTGCGCGTGGTTGAGCGCGATTTGATTACGGAGCAATTGGCTCTGGTTAATATTCGTATTGATTTATTCCGCGCTATTGGTGGCCCAATATATGCACAAACAACGAAAGATATGACCGATGAAATTTTATAAATTTGCACTCTTAACGGCATTTTTTGTGCCTAGTTTGGCGTTGGCACAAGCGCCAACAACACCTGTGATTGTGACAGAAGTGAAAAGCAATTCGTTTGCTGATGAGGTGGAGGCGTTAGGGACTTTAAAGGCCAATGAATCCGTTGATTTGGCATCGTCTGTCACCGAATTAGTGACAAAGATCCATTTTACCGACAACCAACGCGTTGTTAAAGGTGATATTTTGATTGAAATGGACGCTGCCGAGGAATTGGCGGAATTGGATGAGCAGCAATCCATATTTGATGAGGCTCAACGTCAGGTTGACCGTTTGTCACCGTTGGTTGAACGAGGCGCAGCTTCGGCCTCGATTTTAGATGAAAATAAACGTGATTTAGCGGGGGCAAAGGCACGCATTGATGCCATTCAATCACGTATTGACCAACGGATAATCAAGGCACCCTATGATGGTGTTTTGGGTCTACGTAATATTAGTGTTGGTGCATTGGCGCAACCAGGGTCAATGATTACAACGATTGATGATGATAGCGTCATGAAGTTAGATTTTTCCGTTCCTGAAATTTTCCTATCAACATTAACAAAAGGCGTTGAGGTGAATGCCAAAACAGAGGCCTATCCAGATAAGATATTTGAAGGGGTGATTGATAGTGTCGATAGCCGTATTGACCCTGTAACACGCTCAATTCAGGCACGGGCCATTCTCGATAACGCAGAAGGATTGTTGAAACCAGGCTTGCTGATGCAGGTTGTTTTGCAAAAAAATCCTCGTCAAACATTGGTTATTCCAGAGGAATCTCTAATCGCCAGCGGGGCAGATAATTTTGCATTGATTGTTACGACAATGGATGAAAACACAAGTGCCGAAAAACGTAAGGTTGAATTAGGGCAACGCCAATTTGGTGAAGTCGAAATTTTATCTGGTTTAAATGAAGGCGATAAAATTGTCACGCATGGCACATTGCGTGTTCGCCCCGGTGCGCCCTTGGAAATTATTGCCGCGGAATCGGATAATGAATCTTTAAACGACCTTTTGAAACAAAATCAAAAATGACGAATATTGATACCGAAAGATTACATTTGAAAATTATAAGCATGGCAGATTCTGAATCTGTTTTTGAAACTTTAAACTTTCAGAATACTGCGGAAACTATATCAATTTTTTCATGGCCAATGACTTTTGAGCAGGCGGATTCTTGGTGCCATAGGTCTGTATCTGGCTTTGAGAAAAAAAGTGATTTTACATTTATTGCTTTTGAAAAGAAAAATAGTAAGCCAATTGGCTGTTGTGGAATTCATAAAGATACAGATTTCAAAGCCGAAATTGGATATTGGGTGTCCGATCATTTTCAGAAACAGGGGTATGCCTCTGAAATGATAAAAGCATTAATTGCATATTCTTTCAATGAGCTGGCTTTTACTAAACTTTTTGCAACAGTAAAACCCAGTAATTTGGGTTCTTCAAGGGTTCTTGTAAAAAATAGTTTTTCATTCTTGGAAAGAAAAGAAATTAAATCTCTAGATAACAAACTATATCTAAAAGACATTTATGAGTTAGATAAATAACACAAGGACAAATAACATGCTTATCTCCGATATTTCCGTTAAACGCCCTGTTTTTGCCAGTGTGGTTTCGCTGTTGCTGATTGCGTTTGGGGCGGTGTCTTATGACCGTTTATCGCTAAGGGAATATCCTGATATTGACCCACCGATTGTTACGGTTGAGGTTGAATATCCAGGTGCACCGGCCAATATCGTTGAAACGCGTGTGACACAATTAATTGAGGAACGCATTGCAGGGGTTGAGGGAATTGAATTTGTAAATTCGGAATCCAGTGATGGTGAATCACAGGTTACAATCGAATTTTCGATTTCCCGTGATGTGAACGAGGCGGCCAATGATGTTCGTGACCGTATTTCGGGTATTCAAGATAATTTACCAGATGAGGCCGAACCGCCAGAGGTTCAAAAAGTAGACAGCAATGATGATGTCATTATCTGGCAAAATCTGTCTAGTGAGAGCATGACCGTGCCAGAACTCACCGATTACGCGGAACGGTTCTTGGT
>CAYGLI010000055.1:0-10666 GCA_964350795.1 uncultured Micavibrio sp. | reverse complement strand
AATATGTTGTTTTTCTATACACTGTTCAGTAAGTCGCTAAGAATATAACGAAATAGTGCGCCGCTTTGCGCCTCATGGTTTAGGTAATGCATATTTCGCTTGTTTTTATGGTTTAATCTTTTGTACTGCTAAAACTCAAAAACAATTAGGTATAGAAAATATACCAATAGATTTTGTTTTTGATGACCAAGGTGGTTTAGGCGATGAGGCTGCCTTTTTTTATCGATATTTAAAACAACAACACGAACCTGAATTAGAATGTGTTCTTGGAAGCACTCCTATTTTTAGAGATGATAAAAAAGTTTTACCACTACAGGCCGCAGACATGATGGCATGGCAAGTTAGAAGAGAAATTCAAAGTCCTGACAGCACTGGAACTATTAATTCTAAAGACTTACTAAGTGAATGTTGTCGTATGGAAGTTCATATCGATTCCGCCATGTTGCAAAGAATGGCGGATGGATTTAAAGAAATAGAGGGCAGTAAAGCATTGTCCGATAAACCTATTTGGAGAAAAACCAAAAAATTAATTAGTGAATTAGAGCAAAAGGGGATTAATCCTTTTTTTCGTAATTAGTAACTATTGTTTTCACAGCTTTCTTAAACGTCTCTCCTGATTCATCGCATTCTTGTTCTCGCGCATACTCGATAAACCTCTCCTTTTGTGAGAGGTTTTGTTTTACTTTCTTTTTATCTTTTGGTTCTTTTTTCTTCATTTTAACAGTTAGTTGTTTGATAAGTTAGGCGTTTTCCGACTACACCCATAAGCAATGCAATGCTACGGTCTTCATCGTTATACCCTAACTTTTCACGGTGATTATAACGAAAATCATATTCTGATAAATAGCGGTGTAGATGTTTTTCACCGCAATGTTGGTAGATACCCTTCATGCCTCTTTTAAACAATCCAAAGAAACCCTCTGCGCTATTGTTGTGAACATTACCGCGAACATATTCGCCAGAACGGTGTTTAACAGTTTCATGTGCTGATACGTGGGCATCTGCACCAGTGTAAAGTCTGCTTTCATCGGTATGCAATTGACTTTCCTTCGCAATGTTTTGAGTTACGATTTTTGCAATGGTTTCTTTATCTGCGCGCTCGACATGGAAAGACTTGATACGCCCGCCACGCTCAACAAGAGAAACGATAGCGCGCTTATTTGATACACCGCGTCCATACTTGTTTCCATCTTTAAAGGGTGACCCATCGGTACGACTAGTGCGCGGGTTACTAACTTTACCGTGATAAGTTTCATCGGCCTCAACAACTTTGCCTTCACCGCCTAGCATACCGATTGAACCGTCTTTCATGGCCTCACGAATGCGGTGTGATAGAAACCACGCAGACTTAATAGTAATACCAAGCACTCTAGCAAGTTGATTAGAGCTTATACCCTTCTTACTTGATGAAATAAGATAGATAGCCTGCAACCAAATGTGCATTTTAATGTGTGATGATTCAAATATAGTTCCGACCTTTACAGTAAAAGGTTTGCGGCATTCATAGCACTTGTAAACGCCAACACGAGTTGATTTACCTTTTAATTCACCACTGCGCCCCTCGCATCCGCAATGCGGGCAAGTTCTACCATCTTTCCAAATGTGTTTTTCAACAAATTTGAAAGCGGCTTTTTCGTTGTGAAAGTGTTTAGCGTTTAATAGTGACATGGTCTTAACTCCTTATGTATTAACAATACCAAAGGATATTGGGTACGTCAAGTATAATATTAGGAAAAAAATCCTAAAAATATCTTGACGAGAGATTTGTTCCGTGTTTTATTAAAGATAATATAGAACAAATAGCGAACAAAAGAAAGAGGGAAAAACAGTGGATACAGAAATTACATTATTTCAAAATACCGAGGAGGCATGGTTTTGGTTTATTCAGGCCTATGACGCGCGGCAATCTGGTGCACGTATCACCGCGAATTTAGGGTTGTATAAACGCCCATGTGAGCCATCCGATATTTTAAAAATATGCGAACGACTGCGCCGTCATCGTCGGTTGGATATGAATCATTTTCGCGTGATGCGCCATTATGGTCAACGGATGATTGCGCCAGATGCATCGCGCCCTAACGAGGCGATGTCTGCACGTTTATGGGACGAGGCCATGGATATTTTAGGTGATGTGTTGATTGCTAAAAAAATTGTGTATCCGTTTATGAGTGCAGAAATTATTAATTTCAGTGACCATCGGGAGGCAATGCAATCATGGTAAATCGCCCTGCATTAAACCCAGAATCCGATTTGGATTTTCCACAAACATTATGGATTATTTTTTCGGATGAAACAGACATTCGCATGCTTAAAATATTCAAACGTGGTTTTCGGCATTGTTTTGTCATGATGTTACAGGGGGATCGGTGGATGTTGATCGACCCGCGATCCAATAAAACGGATATCCACTTATTGCCGCATCCAAAATCATTTAATTTTCCGCGATATTATACGGAGCATGGAAAGACGGTTTTAAAAATTCCTACTATCAAAACGCCAAACCGTATTTTATCGCCGTTCCCTGTGTCATGTGTTGAAACAATCAAACGATTAATTGGTTTGCATGCATGGACGGTGATGACGCCATATCAGCTATATAAAAAACTAGTCAAAATTCAAAATATGAAAGGATCAAAATAATGGGATCATTATTCTCGTCGCCATCTGTGCCAACCTATTCACCAGTGCAATATGTTCCACCACAATCCGTACAGAAAAATAGTGCGAATGAAAAACCAACGCCAAGTATTAATCAGGATTCAGATGATGAAAATCAAGTCAAAGACGTGATTAAACGATCAGCACGGGGACGAAATTCCCTTATTCAAACATCCTATCGTGGGGTGTTGGGTGAGGCGAATGCATTGGTTCCACAACGTAAAAGCCTGTTAGGAGAATAAGCATGAGCGAACAAATATTTAAAAATTATGAACAGGCGAAATCACGCCGCAATGCGTGGAAAGGATTATGGCGCGAATGCTATGATTATGCTCTGCCTCAACTGGAATCGTTCGATGGATACACGATTGGTCAAAATCGCACCACCCATATTTATGATGGCACGGCGATGGACGCGGTTGAACAATTGGCGGCGTCATTGTTGGGTAATTTAACACCGCCATGGTCACAATGGTTTGGGTTTACCCCTGGCCCTGATATGTCGGCGGAGGATTCAGAATTGCTTGCACCTGCATTAGAAAAGGCAGGGCGATTATTACAATCGCATTTGGATAAATCCAATTTCACGACGGAAATGCATCAATCCTTTTTGGATTTGGTTGTTGGTGGAACAGCAACATTATTGTTTGAGGAATCACAACCTGGCGATTATTCCGCCTTTCGGTTTAAGGCAATACCTTTATCACAAATTGTGCTGGATGAGGGTGCACGCACAGGGCGTTTGGACACGGCCTATCGAGAAATAGCAATGACATTGGATGATATTCAAAATCGATTTGCCGATGTGGATTTACCTCCTAAGATTATTGAGCAAGGATTAAAAGACAATAATGCAACATTTTCGGTGTTGGAAACGGTTATACCAAATGGATTAATTTATGATTATGCTGCGTTTTTAATTGAGGATTCTGATAACCCATTATTATTAATTTCGGGGCAATATGCATCGTCACCTTTTCTGTCCTTCCGATGGATGAAATCACCGGGGGAGATTTATGGGCGGTCGCCCGTGATGAAAACATTACCCGATATCAAAACCGCGAATAAGGTTGTTGAATTGATCTTGAAAAATGCATCCATTGCCGCGAGCGGTATTTGGCAGGCGGATGATGATGGCGTGATTAATTTGGCCAATATTGAATTATTGCCAGGGACTATTATACCCAAGGCCGTTGGGTCAAAGGGGATGACGCCATTGGAAATGCCATCGAATTTTGATGTATCACAAATTGTTTTGGATGATTTGCGATCTCGCATTCGGCATGCATTAATGGTGGATCGTTTGGGCATGATTGGCCAACGCCAAATGACCGCAACCGAGGTTTTGGAGCGATCATCCGAAATGGCATTATTATTGGGTGCAACATATGGGCGATTACAATCAGAATTGTTAACCCCCCTCATTCAACGTGCCTATAACATTCTACGCCGTCGGGGCGAGGTTCCTGATATTGATATTGATGGGCGTTTGGTATCACTTGATTACCGATCCCCCTTGGCATTGGGGCAGGGGCAATCGCATGTTCAAAATACCCTATATTGGATAACCACGGCATTATCGCTTGGGCCAGAGGCATCGAACGCCGTTGATTTGGCCGCTGCCACACGCCATTTGGGCAAGGCGTTGGGCGTGCCATCCGACCTTATCCGCGAGGATATTATTTTACCACAACTTCAAGACAACCAAGGAGACATATAAAATGACTGATGACAAAAATTTATTAAATGAAAATGCTGCGTCTGACAGCGCACAAAAACCAGAAGGTATCCCTGATAAATTTTGGGATGTAGATAAAGGCGAAGTGCGAATTGAGGCGTTATTAAAATCCTATATGGAATTGGAAAAACGCATGTCAAATTCTGTGCCTGAACCAACAGATGACGAAACACGGGCACGGTTTTTAAAGGCGGCGGGTGTTCCCGCCACACCTGCGGAATATAAAATTGCCGTAAAGGATAATTTGTTTGAACCCGACATGGATTTAAATACGCGGTTGCATGCTAAGGGTTTTACGCCTGAACAAGCACAAGAGGTTTATGATTTGGCGGTTGAAACAATGATACCAATGATTATGGATATGGCAGGGGAATTCCAAGCAGACAGAGAAATTAATCGTTTAATAGAGCATTTTGGTGGGGAAGATCAGTGGCGCGAAGCTTCTCGTCAGATGTTAACGTTCGGACAGAAAAACCTTCCCGCACCAGTGTTAGAGGGCATGAGTTCATCTTATGAAGGCATCATGGCGTTGTATAAAATGATGCAATCCGAGGAACCAATGACATTGGGCGCAAAGGGAAAAACCATGTCATCCAATGGCGAAAAAGATTTACAATCGATGATGAATGATCCGAAATATTGGCGCGATAAAGACCCTGCGTTCATCGCAAAGGTTACCGATGGATTTAAAAATATCTATGCAGAGTAAATAATTTTTGGTTCACACGAAGACCACAAAGGTTATCACGAAGGTCACGAGGAAATAATAATCCCTGTGTCCTTCGTTTGCTCTCAGTGGTCTCTGTGTGGAACAAAACCTAAGCAACTGAACTATTTATAACTTTTTCGAATGATTTTTGAATGGTTTCTGGAATTTCGGTGAATTGCGTTGCAACCGTTTTGGCGTTTGTACGCACAACCTCGCCGATGATTTTGATATCCTCGATGGCATTATTTAATTTGAAACGCAATATCAGGCTGACTTTTTGACCTTTGGTATAGACACGTGTGTCGCCCTCGAACAAAACACCACACTGGCTCCAATCCAAAACTGGATAGGGGTGGCCGTCAACATTGACCATACAAATATCCTGCTCACGGCGCGGAAAACGGCGACGTTGATTTGTTGTGTTGTCATTTGCGTTAGACGGGTTATATATCGGTGTTTTATTCATGATTATGGTTATACCATAAAAATCTATAAAAAAGCAACAAATAATGCTTGACATTATAGGAATTATATCCTATATTTAAATTCATCAAGACCACAAATGCGTCTGAATCACAGGTAACGTATTTCACTGATTGGCCGTTTTATAACGACAACCTCTCCCTTTGATATTTCATTATTTTAACATTTATTATTTTTAAGGAGATTTAACATGTCGACATCAATCGATACGGCCTTCGTCAAACAATTTGAACGCGAGGTTCATTCCGCCTATCAACGTATGGGCTCTAAATTACGAAACACGGTCAGAACATCCAGTAATGTTCAAGGGTCATCTGTCACATTCCAAAAGGTTGGAAAAGGTGTTGCGATGACAAAATCATCGGGCGGTATGGTGCCGGTCATGAATTTGGAACACACCGCCATTGAGGTCGCGTTGCAAGATTATTACGCTGGTGATTGGTTGGATAAATTGGATGAAATCAAAATCAATCATGATGAACGTCAGGTGATTGCATCCGCGGGTGCGTATGCGCTTGGCCGTAAAACCGATGAAATGATTATCAATGCATTGGCGGCGGCAACAACATCCGTATCCGATAATACAACGGGTATGACAAAATCAAAATTGTTGGAAGCCTATGAATTATTAGGCGCTGCCGAAGTGCCAGATGACGGGCAACGGTTTTGTATTGTTGGTGTGAAACAATGGTCTGAATTATTACAGATTGAGGAATTTTCATCCGCCGATTATGTTGGAAACGAAGAATTACCTTGGCAGGGTTCTCAAGCCAAAAAATTTCTTGGCACAACATTCATGGTGCATTCGGGTTTACCGATTGACGGTAACGATGTTCGCTCTTGTTTCTGGTTCCACAAAACGGCTATTGGCCATGCCATTGGTGCCGAGGTGGAAACCGACATCACATGGCATGGTGACCGCGCAGCGCATTTTGTGAATAACATGATGTCACAAGGCGCAGGGTTAATCGATGCCGATGGGGTTGTTGAAATACCATGTGACGAAACACCATCCGCGTAAAACATCGACAATTTCATTTGGAACATCGTTACTCGTTGCTCACGTATTATCATACGTTACGCGCCTCGTGCCTTGTCCAAATGAAATTCTCATCGTTTTAAATTTTAATTTTTTAATAAAGGAAAACTATTATGGCTTTTATACCAAATGACCTGAGCGTGCTTGCGTACGCCAATAATTTTACATTGTGGCATTACACAACAATTGATAATGCCGTCACAGGGTCAAATTATTTCAACAATGCATCCGATATGGTGCGCGTGAATGATTTGATTATCACGTCCTTGGATACGGATGGAACACCATCCACGGTCTTTTATATCGTGACTGGTAACACGGATGGAGTCGTCAGTGTTTCTGCCTTCACGGTATAATCTTCCCCTCCACATAGAAAAACGCAACATACCGTATCCCGCCCTATCGCTTCATCGCGGTAGGGCATTTTTTTTAGTAACAAAAGGAATTTAAAAATGGCACTCACTGATATCGCTTTATGCTCGCGCGCACTTATTCGTTTGGGCGCACAACCCATCACATCCTTCACCGACGGGTCAACTGAATCCGAAATATGTGGTGCACTATATCCTCAATCGCGTGACGCGTTATTATCCGCCTATGGTTGGAATTTCGCCACGGGACAGATTGAATTAAACGCATTGGATGAAAATCCGATAGGTGAATTTTCAAAAGTCTTTGCCCTACCGAATGATTTCCTACGCGCATTAACCGCAGGAAGCGGTAGCGTGAATAGCGGTATTGATTACCGTATTATGCGTGGAAAATTATACACCAACGCAACCGAAATT
This sequence comes from uncultured Micavibrio sp., assembly GCA_964350795.1. Lineage (GTDB taxonomy): Bacteria > Pseudomonadota > Alphaproteobacteria > Micavibrionales > UBA1664 > UBA1664. The sequence continues at coordinate 3,251 of CAYGLI010000055.1, read as the reverse complement.
ATCTTAACCTATATTTTTCGTGTCGATGAATCCGAATTTCCACCGTATTTTGACAGTATCCTAATATCACGCATGGCGGCGGAATTATGCATCCCCTTAACCGAAAACACATCGCGATATGAAACATTTATGCGATTGGCCGAAACCGAATTTTCACGCGCAAGGCAGTTGGATGCACAACAGGATAGGCCACAGAGGTTGAAGAGCTTTCCGTTGACGGATGTTAGGAAATAAATATTGACATAGATTTGTTTTTGAGTTATTTTAAGTAGTGAATTTAGTACAGGAAAAAATCATGACGAAAAAAACAACTGATGCAACATCAATGAATAAACCTTCTGCCGTCAGCGGGGCAAAGGTTTTTGATGGAATGGGAGATAATGGTTTTAAATCCGATCCTTTTATGCCTCTTGGAGATAATATAATTATTCCTGAAAATCGCCCAACAAAAACTACATCAACACCTGTTGATGATAGCGAAAAAGATGAGGTTGTTTATTGCACTGGTTGGTCAGGCTCTACATTAAAATTGTAATATATAAATTACTTTTAATTAAAACTGCCATATGGCGGTTTTTTTTATGCCGTAATCCTTAGCGTCTTTGCGTCTTATTGTGAATTTTACAGGAAGCCGCAAAGACGCTAAGACAATTTTTTCACCACGGAGGTCACGGAGTGCACGGAGGTTTCACGGGGGATGTGGATATAAAATCTCTGTGATATCTCTGTAACCTTTGTGTTCTCTGTGGTGAAATTTTTAAATACTATTCGCAACCCCGCGCTTGACACGGGGTCTATGCGTTATTGATTTGAAATTCTATAGGCCCCGTTTTTCAACGGGGTTTTATTATTTTTAACAAGAAAGAAAAAAATATGAGTCGTATTCGACAAATTAAAACCACTTTTACAAGTGGCGAAATCTCGCGCCGTTTGCTTGGCCGTGGGGATTTAACCGCGTACGAAAATGGTGCGCTATCATTGCGCAATGTGTTTATTCATCCAACGGGGGGATTGTCGCGGCGATCTGGATTGGCGTATGTTGATTCCGTTGATGGCGCGGGGCGGTTGATTGATTTTGAATTTAATACGCAACAAACATACTTGCTTGTCCTCACCGATTTACAAATGGATATTTACCAATCAGGCACAAAAATCACAAGTTTGGCTACGCCGTGGAGCGAGGCGCAATTAAAACAAATTAATTGGACACAAAGTGCGGATACATTATTAATTTGTCATCCCGATATTCCACCGCAAAAATTAACACGAAGCGGCGCAGGGGTGTGGTCAATTGGCGCATGGGTGTTTTACATCGATGATAATGGCGTCAACCACCAACCCACATTTAAATTTGCTGAACAATCGGTGACACTAACCCCCAGTGGGACAAGTGGAAATATTACATTAACTGCGTCCGCATCGGTGTTTAACCCATTACATGTAGGGACAATTTTATCCGTTGGTGGCAAACAAGTTCAGGTGACATCTTATGCGTCCCCGACAGTCGTGGATGTGACAACGATTGAGGATTTAACATCCACAACCGCAACAAATGATTGGGAAGAACAAGCCTTTTCATCCCTTCGTGGGTGGCCAATATCGGTTTGTTTTCACCAAGACAGATTGGTGATTGGGGGATCGCATGATTTGCCAAATCGTCTCTGGTTATCAAAATCAGGTGATATCTGGAATTTTGATTTGGGGGAGGGATTGGATGACGAAGCCATTGAATTTTCAATTTTATCTGATCAGGTCAATGCCATCCGTGCGGTATTTTCAGGACGCGATTTACAGGTGTTTACATCGGGTGCCGAATGGCAAGTTGTGGGGTCACCCTTAACACCAGCCACCGTGCAAATTGATCGTCAAACACGCATTGGGTCTTTGGTCGATCGCACCGTGCCACCCGTTGATATTGATGGGGCAACGATTTTTGTTGCACGAAATGGGCGTGAAATTCGTGAATTTCTCTATACGGATATTGAGGCCGCGTATCAATCAACGGACGTTTCATTATTGGCGCAACATTTAATTCAACAACCAATGGATCAGGCATTTGATAAGAAAAATCGGCTACTCCATTTTATCCTGAGTGATGGCACGATGGCGACCCTTACAAATTACCGTGTTGAACAAGTATCCGCATGGACATTGCAAAACACGGATGGGCAATTTATATCCATCGCGGTAACGGGCGATGATGTTTATGTGCTTGTGAATCGTAACGGGCAATACACGATTGAATATTTCGATGATGATATTCATTGCGATTCTGCGTTGAAAGGCGAAAGTATCACGCCAACCGCAACATGGTCAGGGTTAGATCATTTAAATGGTCAAACGGTCACCATTAAGGCGGATGATATTGTGCAAAATTCACAAATTGTTGCGAATGGGTCTGTAACATTAAATACGGCGGCAAGCGCGGTTGAAATTGGATTGCCATTCACGCATGTCATTGAACCCTTGCCACCATCATCCATCGGTGTTGGCGGTGCAGGGCGTGCCATTCGGTTAATTGATGCGGTGTTCCGTGTTGAGGATACCGCCGCACTTCGTCTTGATATGGGGCGTGGATTGGATGATGTCCCTTTACGTGATTTTGATGATGGACAAATATTGGATGCGCCGATTATCCCCGTATCGCGAGACATCACGGTGAAATCATTTGGGTGGAGCAAGGATCAAACAAGACCATTATGGCGTATTGTGCAAGACACCCCTCTGCCCTTCACGCTTCTTTCTGTAACAACTGAACTAAAGGTAAATGACTAATGGGAACTTTAACATCGGCACTATCACAAATCAGCACGACCATCGGCACATTAAATGCCATTGAATCGGGCATCGGCGAATTAACGGGTAACAATGGCCAGCGGAAATCGCAACGCGCACAACAGGATTTGGCCTTGCGTAATTTACAAGACACCCAGGCCTTGAGCGAATCCGAGGCACGAGCAAAGGCGGAGAGAGACCGCAAGCAAATCGCCCTCACCGCACAACAAAATGAGGATGCACGGCGCAAGGCCCTAAAACGTGCCATCGCCCGTCAAAATGTAAATCGCGGTGCAGGTGGCGTCAGTGCAACAGGATCGAACGAGGCAATATTATTAGGGTTATATAATGATAGTGATGATAATAGGGCACAGGCAAGTCAGCTTGATCAATTACGCTATAACACAATTGATAGTGGCCTTTTGTGTCAACCCCCGTTTGAGAGTCCATGTTTAAAGTGAATCTGGCCATGTTGT
>CAYGLI010000054.1:0-10693 GCA_964350795.1 uncultured Micavibrio sp. | reverse complement strand
TAATACCACCTAATTGATCTTCCAAAATTTGGTTGGCACGATAAAACGCCGCTTCCGATATTGATGTTTCACCGTTTGTAAAGGTACGCATTGCCTCTTTTGGATTATTCAAAATAATGTCTTCGTATTTTAATTGTGCAATAGGTGGTTTTTGCATGAATTTCAGGCCATCTAATATGACATTCCGAAATTCATCAGCTAGCTCATTCAATCCAGTTTTTGATGCCACAACATAAAGCATTTTTGTATCAAGCATTGCGACGCTGTTAAAGGCCGCCTTTGTGCGTATCGCTTCTAATGCCTCTTTTAAGACTTTTGTACTCTCTGATGTGTTTGTATGCCAAGGCAATTCAGTTGCTATGGCTATATCGTTTTCAAATGGTGTCATTTTTTCTCTCCTTCAAAATGAACGGCAATACCAGTGAAGAAATCTTCAACAGGTATGCGTAATGACTGTGCGAGGAGAAACAAATTTGAGGCGGAAATACGATTAAGGCCGTTCTCATATTTTTGAATTTGCTGAAAACTCATGTCCAATATACTGGCAACATCTGATTGGCTCATGTTTCGACCCAACCTTATAGATTTGATGTTTTGCCCAATTGTTTTATTGACCAAATTTTCTAAACCGCTTCCTCTCATTTGCGCTTCCCTTCACAAAGTCGTTAATGTTAATGAGGAAAAACAACACCCTGTTGCGTGGGGAAACGTCAAAGCCGTTGCCCTTCCTCAACACCAGAATGGCAAAGTAAAGGGTATAAACTCAAATAAATATGGGAATACGGAGGGTTTTACACGTCATGCGTTGTAAATGGTTTCGTCATTAATATGCAGGACGTGTAAATTTAAGTGTAAGAATTTTTATAATGCACGCATTAAGTATGTTTATTTAATGAAACAAGGCAAGGCAATACGGCTGCCCTTGCTTTTATATACGGTTAGATCTGTGCCCAAATCATTAGCGAGTGTTTCAGTCATTTCATAAGGCATCTTATAAGAGTTTGTAATACCAAATTTTTCATCGCGATGTATTTTATAAACATCGCCATCTATTGCAAATTCCATAGGCTTTTGAGCAACAACATAATTAAAACCACCGTGGCTATCCCCATTCCATTCATTCCTAAATATGAAAGCGTCAGGATCAAAATTACCCTCTATATCCAATTCAGATTTTGAAACATGTAATAACTCACGTGCCCATAATGTTGTCCATTCACTGTTATAGGCGTCTTCAACCTCTTGACCATTTTGATTGCAATCAAATGTAAATGTCATTAAATCACCAGAATCCAAATGATTTAATCTATGTTTTAATCCATTCAGCTTTTTCTGATAAGGAAATCCATCTTCGGGAAAACCTTCCATGTTACCAATCGTCAAGCCAAATTCAGCCATAACTTTACGTCCTAAACCTAAACCTCTTGGCAGTGAATCTAAGATAAAGTCAGACTGATCTGGAACAATACGCTTTCCTTTTAATACATCACCCATTACGACACGCATCAATCCAACAGAGTCTTTTGAAACATCTCTACCAACCCATGTGTGCAAACCATACAACCCAGAAAAGAACATCCCAGATTTAGTGCGCATCGCGGATTCCATTCCTGGGCCATTTTCAATACCAATAATGCCATGTGGATGTTGCGCTCTATCACTAATTGGAACAGTTGCGTTAAAAATCCCACTCATTTCTTCGCGTGCAGAATAATTGGCCTTTGTTCGAGAAAATTTTCCACCATATATGAGTGCATCTGGTGTTAGATAGCATCTATGGATTAAATGACCTTGGCGCACACGCGCAAATAAATCTTTTATTTCCTGCTTGAAAACACGGCGTTCTTCTTCGGGAAAAATATATTGAGACTTTCTTGGACGTTCAATAAGGGCGTGTTTCATTCAATTACTCCATGGTTATCCCATATCGTATTGAACATACGCTTAAAGCTGTCTGTAAATTGTTTGTTGTGCAATGCAAGAATTTGAACCGTTTCGTTATGAAATGTGATCAATGCAAGTTTACTACCGTAGGCATAAAAACACGCCTTATCAGAAAAATGGTGTTCAGGAATTTGTCGGTACTCAACAAATGCAGACGCCGTTTCAAAATTATCCCCCTTCTTAATAAGGATTTTTGAAGTTAGGCCACGCGCGGTTTGCATGTTTTTTCTGTATTCTTCGGCAAAATCAGTTGGAAGATTATCTTCCCATAGGCTTTCATCAACATTAGAGACACATATTTCCGTAGGGCCTTTTAATGCCGTGTTCATAACATCGGTCATAAATTCAACAAAGCCATCTGACCCCTCATAAGAAATGATGGGATTTTCTATTTCTTTGATACCATTATCTGTGACTTCCAAACCTTTTGATGCAAAATACATCTGCAAAATTTTTTCAGTTTGATGTGACGTAACCACATCACCTTTTTCAGCACGCATTATCGTATGCTTACTAATTCCTGTTTCTTTTGCAAATTCATCCAAAGTAAAATCGAAATATGCTCTTGCAGCTCTTAAAGTTTTTGGTTTCATAGTTTATTTTTCATAAAGTTATAATTTATTATTTCCTAATGTGCAAATAAAAGTATACTTTGTGTTCATTTTTGTCAACATATTAACTTCTTATTAAGATAATATGGATATAAATTAACACACAAGCTAATTTTATGAACACTTCGGGGGAAGAATGATGAAACAAACAATGAAGAAAAAATACAATATCAAGGCATGTGATCCATTCAGTGAGAACACATCTATGGATTTTTGCACGGCCAAACACTACATCGATGATGCATACGAAAAACGCCGTATCGCACGTAAGGCCATTAAGATAGTCCGTGAATGTGGCTTAGAAGGTCACATGTTGCAAATGTCTTATTTCTGCGGTGTTTATAAACAAGCCATCAAAGAATACCGCAGGGCACAGGCATTATCCATTGCCGCTTATAACAAATGCATGGCCGAAATTAATGCCTGTGGTTACAGAGGGTATAAATAAGGTTTCATCATGTCTGCCATTAGAAAAAAACAAACAGATCCATTTGATGAAGCGTTGGGCTTTCGGCTGAAAACCTTGCGACAATCACAACGCATGTCACAAGAACAATTGGGGGAAATTATTGGAACATCCTATCAACAGGTTCAACGATATGAAGCGGGCGTTAACCGTCTATCGCCAGAAAAATTATACGCCTGTGCCAAAATATTTAATGTTCCTGTGTCTTATTTTTTTAACACGGAAGCACATGACGAAATACGCACATTTGATAAAAGAGTGATTACAATCGCCAGTGCAATTGCATCATTACCTAATCCTGATTTAGCAAAAAAGTTATATCAGTTAGCTGTTTCAATGAATCAAGAATTTGAAAGATAAATAAAATCTTGCAATAAAGCCTGCACTAAGCCAGTCTAAGTTCGATTGTCTCGAATTGAGATGATTGGGGCGTAATTACCCCTCACATACGGCTTAAAACAACATCAGGCCGTAAAATTGGATGTTGCTTTCTCGACCTATGGTTGGGGAGGCGACTGAATACAATAGCGCGAGTAAATAGGTCGCGCCGTTTATGTGACGGTAATTAACTCCCCAGCTACCAAGGAAACTTGGTGGCTGATTCAGTTTTAGGGAGGGTTACTCATGAGCAAAGAAACAAATATATACGGCAAATTAATTCTATTGGTGCAATGCCTTTGGGGCTTTATAGCGTTTTTAATCGCCAATGAGATAACTGATACATTCTCGTATCATGTCATAGCTATGACACTTATCTCTTCACCTATATGGCTTTATTTCGCCTTTAATTGGCTTGTGCCAGATAAAACAATTGAAACTCAAATATTTATCCGTGCTGTCATTGTAACTTTTCTATCAACGATTCCGATGATTATTGATAATAGACATTATGATTACGCTGGCAATTCATTCGTTATATTTACTTGTATGGCCATAGTTCTATACCTATTCAAAGGCCTGCATAATCTTCAAAAGGGGGTGAATACATTTCAGATTGACAAAATGGAAATCTGTAAATTTTTATCCTCTATTTACAAGTCTATGAGCCAATTACTATCTTATAAACTAAATCCTATACAGTGGGTCTTTGGATTACTGTTTTTAACTTTAATCACGCTAGGCTTTTATTCCTTACATCAACCTAAAATGAGTGATGAGGAGGAGTTAAAATTATTACAAAGCGTGAAACAACAATACAGGGGGATGACCACTGCAATAACATATATAGTACGTCTCGAAAATCAAAAAACTATCTATGGTCAACAAGATAAAGTTTCACCTTCTGATTATACTATGCCTTGGGACAACATTGTTCATGAATTAGAGAAATTAAGAATACGTGAAGAGCGCAATATTATTGATTGGAATAAACTGAAGCCTGAAAATGCGGCCCAAAATTATGATTTATTTAATCAGTTATCACAAAATTCAGAATACGATACTATGGTAAATAATATTAGAAAACTTAAAGTATTTGGGTATAGTTTTTTAAGCGAGTACATGGGAATGGAAGAGAAATTAAAGTTAATGCAAATTAATAAACTACTGATTAACCTGTACCAAAATAATCAAATTATTCAAAAAGGTCGTGTCAATATTGATGAAAATACAGAATTAAAAGCAATAAGTATCAAGCAAAGTAATGTTACATTCTCATTCGAGATAAGCAAGAAATACGCGGAAATTTTAAAGCAAATTAAAATCACAAGAGATTTAAGTTTATATTATATTTGCGAAAGTCCTGATATTAATCTTTTAAATAGTGGCGGATACGCAGTCACTTATAATTTTTATTATATTGCTGAACTAATGCACAGCATGACGCTACAAAAAAATGAATGCTATCATTATAAACATGATCCTGTGACTGCTAATGATTGATTTGATTAACTTTAAACACCAACATTCTCCAACATCGGAATGTTAACTTTTGTTAACCTCAACCTTAGCATTCCTTGACATTTCAACTGTCAATTTTGGATGCCTGTACATAGCTTAGTCACGAAATGGAACTCTCTGGAAAATTCGGGCCGCAGGGCTTTTTCTTCATGTTTGTGCAGGTCGCTATTGCTGTGTGGGTACACCGCGCCCTGCCAAGAACAATCATGTAGAAAAAGGTGGCGTTTGTTATCACCCTCGTGACATACCCCATCGCCTTTTCAATATTAATACTTGATGGCCAGATTTCCATCGTGTTGATAATGGATCACATCGTTTGTCCAAACCTTTTAATTGATAATGTATCGCTCCCCATACATCATTAACGTCTTCAATAAATAATAGCTTATGTTTCTTAGTTGTATCGGTATCATCGCGCGTAAAGGGAAACCAATTCGTCATAGCCTTATTCAACAAGCACCACTGGTCTAAATTTGTATGTATCAGCAAATGCGCATGCAAGCCCACATGGCCAACATTCTCAAAAACCCAGAAATAAACAAAAGGTATATTCCGTTTTTTATGCCACTTACTCATCTTATTGACAAAAGCTGACATGAACTTATGTGCATTTTCTATACATGCTTGATCAATATTAATATGGATCTGTTTATTAAACGCATATCCGTGATTAATCCAAATGCCAGCGCGATCAACTATTAAATTGGCAGTGTCCATTTTAATGAAACGACTTCGATGCTTATATTTAACATTGGTCGAGATATTATCTTGTATGTTCTCATTACTATATATGTATGACATTTTTTATATTCCAACGATTTTCATACTTGAAACCTCTGCGCACAATGGTTCTAAAGGTTCTTTAGCCCTTTTTTCTAATTCTGTTAAAAGTGAAGTGTGCTGACCGATGACAGCTCAAAATAAAGGGAGGACAGTAATGCCCTCCCGATAAAAGATTTAAACAAGTCTATCTATAGCCATGGGTTAAGCGTTGATTGAACCATTTTTGAACATCATTCCAGCGATAGAATATATTACGGCCCTGTTTGATAAACTTTGGGCCAACGCCATCTCTTCGCCATCGGTATAGTGTCGATACGGACACATGTAATCGCTCGCATATGTCTTTGATACGCAATATATCGCTACTCATCGTCGTCGTAGTCGTCTTCAGGCTTGTATCCACCTCTAGAGGCAATCCATGCATCAATATCATGCGCATACCACCCAACGGCGCGTTCACCAATCTTAAATGGCTTGGGGAACGTCTTTTTATCAATATAGGCATATATTGAACTGCGACTAAGCCCAGTGCGTTTCATCACGTCACCAAGACGTAATATTAGTAGTTCAGTTTCTTGTTGTTGCATTACAAATCTCCTTTAATGCGGGTTAAGTAATGCTAGCGCTAACATTTATTAGTCATTTAATAACTATAAAGGGATGATAATAGAAAACGGTGTTTTCACAAAGAAAACGTGTGCCGATGAAAAGTTGATAATTGTGGTATTTGATCGAAGTGTTAATAGTACTAGAGATGCTATTTATTAATTGTTCTTTCGTAATTTAATTTTAATCAATCTCGTTCTTGCTTTATCACAGGCTGTCATAAGATTTTTATCAGTAAACTTGAGTTCTATACCCTGTGATATGCCATAATTTTGAAGCCACTTAAAGCCTGTCCAAACAAAATCCATGCCTTTTGTCATTGCTACATATGGGCCAGATCCAACAGATTTATTTACTTTGTAATCATTGTCGGATAGGTCGTCATACAGATATGCGAGATGAAATATGAACTCATAAAAAGAATTTAAACAAAGAGTGAAAATTGACGCTCCGCGCTTTCCCTTTATAATTTTCAAATGTTGAGAAATTTGGATGCCTATTGTTCTGTAGTCATCGAACAAACGTTTGGTATCTTGGTCATATATGTGCAAAATATCTTTATAAAGATATTCGATATTTTCATCATTTGTGTGAGATACAAATTTCCGCATAATTTTATCATATGCTGAAACAGATTTTTTATATTTTTGAAAATCGATCTCTGAATTTTGCATTAACTGGTGAAGTTTCGAAGATTCAATAACTTTTATAGCATGACCTTCAATAAGATTATATTCTATTGGATCATGTACATAACATGACTCACATTCATCTTCAAAAAAAACTGTATTTGGGCTTGTTTCAAAAAGACCAAATGAAGTTTTAATTATATCACGAGTTTCATTGCAATCAGATTTATCTAAAGCTGTTAAAAACTCATTTAATAGTTCTTGTTTAATTTTATCCATCTGCACCATTACTGAACACTAATGGTGCAGATAAGAAATTAAAAGATTAAATGTATGTTGGTATAATTATTTACGTTTACTATCAATGAAGTCCGCGTACCACTGCATCATTTCATGACGTTGTTCAAGGTAGTCGGCGGAATTGTATGTTTTGCGCATACTATTTTTATCAATGTGAGACAATTGCATTTCGATATGGAGTGAATTAAAATTATTATTGTGTAAAATTGTGGATGCGGTATGGCGAAACCCATGCGGCACTATTTTCTTATCACCCACATATCCCATTATCTGTATTGCCTTTAAAAAGGTTACGTCAGAGATTGGTTTATGGGCTGAATGGATGCTGGGAAATAAATAATCACTTCCACGATTGATTTCTTTCAACCGTTTCAATATATCAACGGCCTGATTTGACAGTGGAACAATATGATCACGTCGCATTTTCATGCGGTGTTTTGGTATAAACCATTCACTTTTTTCAAAATCAAACTCATCCCATGTCGCACATCTTAATTCAGACGGGCGGACAAAAGTCATCATCATCATCAAAAGTCCCAGCCTGATAAATTCACGACCTTTATAGTTATCCAGCTTTTCCAAAAAATCTGGAATTTGTCTTTCTGTTAAAGATGGACGTTGAACCTCTTGATCACGCTTGATTGTTTTTCCCCTCCCTCTTGCAGGACTTTTGGTACACCAGCCCATATCAACCGCATACTCAAATACGGCATTACATCGCTGAATAAGGTCCTTAGCATTATTACGCTTGCCCTTTAAAACCAATTCATTAGCAATCTCCATAATATCGGTAACTTGAATATTGGTAATCAACTTATCGCCAATATGAGGAAGGACTTCACGACCAAAGAAATTTGTAACGCGAACCCTGTGACCATCCGTCCATTGTTGAATTAAGAGCCAAGCCTTATAAGCATCCTCAAATGTTTTTGCGCGATCATCATTCCCATACTTTTTAGGGGGGATTCCTTTAAGCATATTCGCGCGTAACTCATCTCTTAAATGACGTGCCTCTTTTGGGTTCATAGTATCGAAATATCCGACAGTTATGGTCTGTCTTTTCCCATTGAAGGTATAATGATATTGCCACACTTTTTGTCCAGATGGCCTGATAAGCAGTGTCAATCCATTTCCATCACTAAGTTTATAAGGCGTGTTTTTAGGTTTAGCAGTTTTGTATTCAGCATAGCTTTTTTGTTTTACGATTCTGGGCATTTCCAGTTCCTTTCTATTTACGTTTAAGTTTTTGCGTGCAATTTTCAAAATTGAACTGGTGATACGCTAACGTACGTAAAAGATGTATGGAATAGGGCCATCTTTATGGGATCTTATAGGGCAATAATTCCTGTGGATACATTGGTGACATTGGATTTGGTGTGCTTTATAGGATACTACTGGAAATGATTATGGTAGCGAGGGGCGGAATTGAACCGCCGACACATGGATTATGATTCCACTGCTCTAACCCCTGAGCTACCCCGCCATCAATCATGCTTTTATGCCGATTAAGAACTGGCATGTCAATATGAATTTACCTCAGTTTTTGCATCGCCCATTCAAAAGTTTCGAAAAATTGTTTTTCAACCATATCACGGTTGGGTAAGACATTTATAATTCGGCCTGATTCACCCAGGGCCCCAAAAATAAAAATCGAGAGCATTTCCTTGTTTCGTCCATCAAAATAGCCTTCCTTTGCCAAGGCAGCGATTGTGTTGGTAAGAACGGGGCGAATGGTACGTGAAATAATGTCGTGTCGTTCGGCATAGTGCAATGCGGCTTGTGATTCAATTAAAAATATCCGTGATTTTTTACGATCGGCACAGATATCAAAATACAATCGCGCCGCCATAATAAATCCATCCCAAGGGTCATCCGTTTTAGATATTTCTTTTTGAAGATTATTTGCGATGTCCACCATGACATTATCGTAAACGGCTCTGAATAAATCCTGTTTATCCTTGAAATGATAATAGAGTGACCCACGCGCCATTCCCGATGCCTCGACAATCCGTGTTGTTGAAGCGTTAGCGTAACCATGGTCGGAAAATTCTTTTTTTGCTAAATCTAGAAATAATGCATGCGTTTTTTCCAAGTTTTTTTTATTTTTTCCAATATTTTTACTCATATTTTTACCTTTAACTTCAACAAAAAGCCTCTATTTCAGTAACCATTATTACAAAATTAGACATCATGTCAATAAATAAACTTGACACTGTGTCATTTAATATGAGATATTATAAATGACAGAATGTCAGTAAAGGAGTTTATTATGCTTTTTCAAGATCAAATATATTACCCCATCATAAACACATGTTTATTTGATAAAACGGTCAAATTTTATCAAGATTTTTTCGATTTCCGTGTTTTGCACAGGGAAGATGGATTTCATGTCATGGAACGTGAAGGAAAAATCAAACAATATCTGGGTATTGTAGAAAACGGATATGATTTTTCGGAAAATGGGGATTCAAGCCAAGCTACTAACCATGGACAAAGCACAGGATCAATGATGAATTTTTATGTTGAAAACATAGGGTTAGCCCTTCAACAGCTTGAATGGCAAGGCGCCATGATAATTGGTGATATTACGAAGGCTAAATGCGGTCGGAAATTTTTTGCTATTAAAGATCCAAATGGTATAATTATTACTATTGCTGAAAAAGATGGGAAAATAAATTATATAAGAGATGAAAATCTATCTCATCTTGAAAGATATATCGCATAGGTGATATTTTATGAAATTTGACTTCAAGCGGCCTTTTCAAGGTCGCTTTTTTTATAGTCAGTTTTGGAAATCCATCCACCACCAATAATACGATTACCATTATAAACAACGGCAGCCTGCCCTGGGGAAATTCCGTACTGAGCCTCAGCAAGCGTAATAACTGACACACCGTCAATATCATGCTTTAATGTCGCCTCATAAGGCTTAGACACGGAGCGTAATTTAACCTGTACCACACCCTCATAATCATCCAACCAATTGCATTCGGATATGGTGATAATATTGCGTGCTAAAGCTTCCTTTGGTCCGACGAGAACTTCGTTTTCGTCGGGTTTTAGGCCAACTACATATAAAGGTTCGTTATTATCCGATATGCCGCCACCTATACCCAATCCTTTACGTTGGCCAACCGTGTAATTGACTATTCCGTTATGGTCGCCGATGACGCGCCCATCAATATGAACGATATTTCCGGGTTTTTCTGCCTCGGGACGAACCTTGCGCACAACATCGGCATAATCACCATTGGGAACAAAGCAAATATCTTGGGAATCAGGTTTATCGGCGTTGAGTAACCCTAAGCGCTCAGCCTCAATGCGGGTTTTATCCTTTGTCCAACCACCAAGAGGGAAACGGAGGTAATCTAATTGCTCTTGTGTTGTTGCAAACAGGAAATAGCTTTGATCTTTTAAAACATCAACTGCGCGGTGTAATTCGGATTGGCCTGTGT
>CAYGLI010000053.1:0-11081 GCA_964350795.1 uncultured Micavibrio sp. | reverse complement strand
GCGCCCGAGAGGATTCGAACCCCTGACCTCCTGATCCGTAGTCAGGCGCTCTATCCAGCTGAGCTACGGGCGCATATTTTTGTTTTAAAGACTGGACAGGTTTTAACCAATGTTAAAAGGAAATGCAAGTAATAATTGGGGGCAAGTGTAAAAAAGAAAAGAGATTATTCTTGTGCCCGTGGCTCTTTACTTTATACTATAAACACTTTAATGAATCTAAAGATTGCAATAAAAATATTTATGGCTAAAGATAAAAATATGATGAAAAAATTTCTTTTAACAACGGCTTTGGTTATGTTCCCATTAGGTGTCGCCGTGGCGCAAGATACGAATGATGGTGTTCCAACATTAACGGTGACAAATCGCCCGATTGCCGAGGTGTTGCGTGGCCCTCAAAATACAGCGGATACGGCGGATAATGGTGTTGAGGCAGCGGAAGTTCAGGTTGAGCTGCCCGTTGAGGATGTCGAGGCATTAACGCCAGAACCAGTGCGTGCAAATATGCGTGAGAATTTATATTCAAAACCCGTGCGTTTGAATGATATTAATGCCGAACGTGTATTGGGCGCGGAATATTTTGCCCCAATGGACACAATGGCATCACAAAAAATATCTGAAATTCAAAATGAAATGTATAATCTACAGGGTGATGTTGCGGATTCTGCGGAACAATTACAAACATTGGAGATTGTAGGTCAGGATTTGGCCGCTAATTATTATGCCGCGGTTGCGACAATCAATACACAATTACAAAGTGGAACAACACCAGGTAACCCACGTTTGAAGGGTCGTTTGACATTGGCCGAAGATGCGCTTGATACATTGTCAGGTAACGTTGCCGATTTAAATGGCATTGCGGTTAGGATTTCTGATTTAGCATCGATTGCAAATTTTTTACAACAACAAGCAAGGTCAGCCTATAGCCTGTCTGGGTCAGTCGAGGAAGACCATGTTGCCTTGGCACAATTAGAAGATGAATTATCAAACACATCCGTTGCGATTGAACGTTTGTTGAATAATGTTAATGACAACATCACTCGCGCGGCGACATATATGACGACCGAGCGTGCAAATCTTCGGACATTGGCGTTGGCCATCACAAATGGTGATTTGTATGGCAAGAGTTTAGCGAGCCGTCCGTTTTCAATGGCGGGATCGACTGATATTATGGAGCGTGCAAATTATGCACCAACAATGGAGTCATCAATGCAGGCGGGTGTTCCTCTAATGGCAAATACAATGATGGAAATCAATACTGGTGCGCCGTCACAGCCACGTCCATTGATGAAGATTCGTTTTGATCGCCCAGATGTTGATTATTCTCAGGCATTATATATGTCGGTGAGTGAGGCGATGAAGCAATATCCAAATTCACAATTTGAATTGGTCGCCGTGTCCCCAGGAATGGGTAACCCAGCGAAGTTAGCAATCGAATCAACCAAGGCACGCCGTAATGCGGAAAAGGTTTTGCGAAATATGGTGCAAATGGGTGTGAATACAAATCAGGTGAAGCTAGCGAATTTGACCGAAGATGAGCTTCAATTTAACGAAGTTCATTTATATATACGATAGTTATAAAAACTGTTTAAAGGGGAATTATAATGTCTGACTTCATACTTGATGATGAAGGAATTTCCCTAGGTAATATCACGGTGAGGTTAGCACGGTCAGATAGTGAAATTATTGCCGCTCAAAAATTAAGATATCATATTTTCTATGAAGAATTTTCGGCAAAACCCACAGAAATAGTAATGCAGGAACAACGTGATTTCGACCATTTCGACGATTTTGCCGATCATTTGGTTGTGATTGATAGCAGTATTATTGATAAAGATGAATCTATTGTTGGGACATATCGATTGTTGAAACAAGATGCGGCGGCGAGGGCAGGGCGGTTCTATACATCGGATGAATTTGATATCTCAAAACTCATCGATAATTATGATGGCCTAATGGAAATGGGACGGTCATGCGTGTTGCCTGATTACCGTAGCAAGGCCGTATTACAATTATTATGGCAGGGGATCGCTGAATATGTGGCGTACTACAACATAAAATTTTTATTTGGGTGTGCGTCATTTCATGGCACAAACCCACAAGACCATGCAAATGAATTGACATTTTTATACCATAACCACCTAGCGCCTGAGGAATTTAGGCCAAAGGCGCTGCCGGAGGTTTACACAAATATGGATTTGGTTGATCCCAAAACCATTGATCCAAAACAAATTATCCGTAATTTACCACCACTTATAAAAGGGTATTTACGAATTGGCGGATTTGTTGGGGATGGTGCATATATTGACCATGATTTCGATACGACGGATGTGTGTGTTGTTTTATCGACATCCCATATGACAGGCAGTTATCAAAAACACTATGAACGTAAAACAGGAGCAGAATTTGGCCGTGAAGAATAAATATTTATTGCATATTATGGCGGCGGTCAAATTATTCGCATTTTTGGTTGGAACACTTGTTCTGGTTTTGATTCATACGGTTTGGTACATTTTTACCCGTCGGTTGGACGTGACAATGTATTTTCACAAATGGTGTTGTTTTGTCTTTAATATCAAAATCAAAATTATTGGTGAAAATGCACACCGTAAAAATAATCCTGTTATTTATCTATGTAACCATGTGTCTTATTTAGACATTATCGTTTTGGGGTCATTTATTGATGGGTGTTTTGTTGCCAAAAGCGAGGTTGCGAAATGGCCTGGATTTGGATTTTTGGCAAAATTACAAAAAACAATTTTTATTGTTCGTGAAAAATCTGCCTTGTTGCAATCGCGGCAATTGATTGCCGATGCGATGTTAAAAGACCATGACATTATTTTATTTCCTGAGGGAACTTCAACAGATGGATATGATGTGATGCAATTTAAGGCAGGGTTGTTAGGTATTTTCTTTCCCGATGATAAATCCGCGGGTGGTGAATATGATGTGATTGATAAGGCATTAGTTCAACCTGTTGCAATTAAACATACTAAAATTAATAATATAGCCGTGACATCAGATCTTCGTGATTTACGTGATTCTTACGCATGGTACGGCGATATGGAATTGGCACCCCATCTATGGGCATTCGCCCATGCGCTGAGCGCTGAGGTGGAAATTCATATGCTTGACCCACTATCAACGTCTGATTTTGTTCATCGTTATGATATTGCCAATGCGGCACAGGAACGCGTTGCCAAAATTGTAAAATCCGCGTAGAACTTCTCTATGACTTCCAAATCACAAAAACGTGACATGACCAAGGGCGATATTTTGGGGCATGTGTTTCGCATGGCGATTCCAATGACAATTGGTATAGGTGCGATTATAAGTTTTTCATTGGCAGACACTTATTTTATTGGGTTATTAGGCGCAACGGAATTGGCGGCGATTGGATATACCTTTCCTGTTACAACATTATTATTTAACGTCGTTTTTGGGATGGCGATTGCCATGTCGGCGGTGATATCACGTAAAATTGGTGCGGGAAATATGGATGATGTGCGTGTAACCGCAACGATTGGTATTGTGATAACGGTTCTTGTGTCTTCGCTATTATCCATCACTGGTTATATAATGATGGATCCTTTATTTAAGGGGCTGGGGGCAGGGGACAATGTGATGCCCATTATTCAATCTTATATGCCCATATGGTTTGTTGGGGCGGTTTTCCTATCCATCCCCGTTGTGGCCAACGCGGCCATTCGTGGTATGGGTGATGCATTTTGGCCAGCGACTGTGATGGTGATGGTTGCGGTTGTGAATATTATTCTTGATCCTATTTTAATTTTTGGATTATTTGGCGCGCCACGTCTTGGGGTTGAGGGCGCGGCAATTGCATCTTTAATTGCCTATATCATTGCGGCAACAGCGGCGATGTCGATTTTAATTATACGTGAAAAACTATTTGCGCCCTTATGCGTCTTCACCAAAAAGGCGTGGGCGATTGCATCAAAACCATTAATGGTCATTGCCATTCCCATTGCCTTGGCGAATATGATTACGCCTATCATTAGCTATGGCTATACCTCCATACTATCAAATTTGGGGGATGAGGCGGTGGCGGGGTTTGGTGTTGCAACACGGTTTGAGGCATTTGCACTTATCCCAATTATGGCGTTGGCAGGTGGCATTGCACCATTAATTGGTCAAAATTACGGGGCAGGTTTTAAAGACCGCGTTAAAGACGCCATGCGCATGGCGTTGAAATTTGCAATGTATTACGCGGTTGGGTGTGCGATTGTTTTGGCCATTATTGCCGTGCCATTGGCATCCGTGTTTTCGGATAATACGGATGTTCATCAATTTGTTATTCAATATCTGTTGTTCATCCCCATATCCTATATCGGGTTAAATGTATTTTTGGTCACAACCTCGGCGATGAATGCGATGGAGCGACCAAAAATTGCGCTTGGTTTGAATTTGATTAAGTCCTTTGTCTTTGCGTTACCGTTGGCTTATGGGCTGGTGATGGTCATGGGACAAGATGGGTTTATTTTATCCATCATCATGACCAATATTGTGGCGTTGATTGTCGCTGTGTATTGCTTGCGAACACTTTATTGCTTTAAAACATTGAAAACGATATCCTGATTTATCAGAATAAAAGGATAAAAAAATGACCGAAAACAAAGATGACAAAATTGATTTAGCCAGAGAGATTGAGGAGCTGGATAGTTTTTTAGAAGAGCAAGAGGATGATTTTCCCCTGGAAGTTGAAGATGATGAGCCAAAAAAGCCCGTCTTTTCACAGCCTCCTTTGGAAAAAAAGAAACAAGAAAAACGTAAGGCGTCATCAGGGAAATATTTATTTTATCTGGTATTTGTGATGTTTTTAATTGGTGTTGGGTACGCTGGTGTTACTTATGGCCCACAAATGATTAAAGGCCCACAATTTGAAAAAGTCCAAACTTATGTTGCAGGAAACAGCGACGAATTTTTTGATAATATTTCTCAAAAGGTTAAATCCTATATCCCATCATCATCGGATTCAAATACCAAGGCGGAGAACAATAGACAGGTTGAGTCCGATTTAAACACAATGTTTGCCAATGACGGCAATAACCTGCCATCCCCAAGTGATCAGGATTTGGTGGCGGTTGACGATATTTCAACCTTAGAAGAAAATATCCCAGTTGCAAACACAATTGGTGAGGTCTTGGCAATTACACAAAATGCCAACGATGTTGAAAATGAGACTACACCCGAAGAGTTAGATATTCAGGCCGAGGTTGAATCAATCTTGAATGATTTGGAAATCGTTGATGATAATCAAGTGCCGTCTATGCCGAATGCCGAGGATTTAGAACCATTAAATCAGGATGTTATCGAAACAGCATCTGAAATCAAACAGATTGAGGGCGCGGAATTGGTTGCGATTATTGAAGATGATGCATCACTTTCCCCTGAGGAAATTGTTTCTGAGGCTAATAATTTTGAACAACCAGTGCAAGCGATAGAAACCAAAAAGGCCGTGCCCGTGGTTGAGAAAAGACAATCAAAACCAGTGGATGTTCAAAAGTCACAGCCAAAACCGGTTAAGCCAGCCGACCCACGGTTAGAATTGGCGCGTAGCAATTATGATGAGGGTAACTATCAAAGTGCGCTTGATGTTTATGAGCAAATTTTGGCGGATGATCCTGCGAATACAGGGGCGTTAACAGGATTGCAATTAACCAAGGCAAAAATTCGTATGAGTGGCAATCAGGTTATGCAACCATCTGTCGCGACCTTATCACAACAACTCGTTGTTAACACTATGCCGTCCGCGCCAGTTGCATCAGTGACGGAAAACAATTCCGATATTGTTGGTTTGCTACAACGGGCCCAAAATGAACCAAATAATGCGGCGTTGGCGGTTCAAATCGCTAATATCTATGGCATGCAAGGCCAGAAGGATAAGGCATTGGAATGGTATAGAAACGCCCTGCGTCTGGATGTGATGTTTGGGTCGGCCATTGACCGCATGGCGGTTTATGATTCAATGGCGGATTTGCAGTAAGTGTTGGATGATTATCTGTTAATCATCCAAACATATCCCTTATTTGGGTATGGGATTGTCGCCACATTTGGATTGGTGTTCGGTAGTTTCCTAACATTCCTTTTTTATCGATTAAGAGCGGGGGAGAAATGGTTATGGGGCGAAGAGGCCAAACGATCCAAATGCCCGTCCTGTGAAACAACTCTCAAGGCTTATGACCTTATTCCCGTTTTATCGTGGGTGTTCTCAGGTGGACAATGCCGTCACTGTAAAAAAAGGGTATCTATACGATACCCTCTAATTGAAATATTTACGGCGTTTGTTTTTATTCTTATTTACCAACTAATTTAGAGATCATATCAGGGATAGGCAGGATGATTGTGTTGGTTTTATCACCCGCGATTTCTTGCATGGCGGATAGGTAACGCAATTGCATTGTCTCTGGACGTTGCGCCAAAATTTCGGCGGCGGCGTCCAATTGTTTCGCGGCTTGAAATTCACCTTCGGCGCTAATCACCTTTGCGCGACGTTCACGCTCGGCTTCGGCTTGTTTACCGATGGCGCGGATCATGGATGGGTCGATATCGATGTTTTTAAGCTCAACATTCACAACCTTGATTCCCCATCCCTCTGTGGCCTTGTCCAAAATTGTTTGAATATCGACGTTTAGCTCATCTCGTTTGGCCAACATGTCATCTAATTCGTGCTTACCCAAAACGGAACGCAATGTTGTTTGTGCCAATTCATTCGTGGCCTGAAAATAATTTTCAACCTTGTTTACCGCGTCGGCGGGGCTGACGACACGAAAGAACACAATCGCGGATACGCGCACGGAGATGTTATCCTTTGAAATGACATCTTGGGATGGCACGTCCTCGGTAATGACACGCAAATCAACAGTGGTCATTTGTTGAACCAATGGGATCAGGATGATTAACCCGGGCCCTGTTGTATGAGTGTAACGCCCAAGAGTGTAAACGATACCGCGTTCATATTCCTTCATAATACGAACAGATGTCGCAAGGAAGAAGATGATGGGGATTGCAAGTACAAATAAAAATTCCATGGTTTAGTTTTCTTTCTTTTCAACAGTTAAAGTCATTTTATGATAGCCAGTGATGGTCACGTCATCTCCGGCAACTATTTTATCATCAGATATGGCGCGCCATGTTTCGCCTTCGAACATGATTTGGCCTTTGCGATTTTTCCATGATGTCACCTCGGCTCTCTCTCCACGCATATATTCTATACCGGTGGAAATACGTTTTTTGAATGATTTAATCAAAAAGACAAAGAATATTGCCGCGGATAAAAATACCAAAGTCCCAAGCGCAATAACGGATTGAAGCGATAGCCCCATAAAATGCGTCATATCGTTGTTAATCATCACAATAACGCCACCAACAAATGCGATGAAACCTCCAAAGCCTAATAGACCAAGTGAGGGTATAAATGCCTCGGCAATCAAAAGAATGAATGCAATGAGGAAGAGGGTTTCAACTGACATAATTTATTTCCTTAAATTGTTTTAGAATGTCTGGGTCAAACTGTCCAGCTTTTTCGACTTCCATGCGCTCTATAACAGACTTAGGCGAAAGATCACGATCACCAAAATGGGCGCGATAAACAGAATACCCATCAAACGCGTCACAGATACACGCCATGCGAACCTGAGTTGTTAGGTCATGCGCGGTTTTTCCTTGGTATCCTGACCCATCGTTGTTTTCGTGATGATTTTCCATGATATCAATCATCATCTTCAAAAACGGGTCTGTATCGCATGTCGTACCAAATGCCGCGTGGACAATTTCAACACCACGCCATGTGTGTGAACGGCGTTCATGGCGTTCGTCTTCGGTTGGTTTGTCATTCAAATCCCAAATTTCAATAGGCAATGTCATTTTACCAATATCATGGGGCAGGGTGGCCCAATATAACGCATCACACATGTCGTCATCATAGGCCATATATTTACCAAGTGATCTCATGCTTTCCGCCACACGTTTTGAATGAAGGTGGAATTCATAAACATGATCTGTTGGACGAAGGGAGTCATAGGTGGCCAATTTATCTAATTGATCATTTATAAATTTTTTATGGGTGACAGATACAATCATTAGTTCGAATTTTAAGTAATATTCACGGTTTAGCAAGGATGTTCTTATAAAATAAATACACAAGCAGTGAACAGGGGAGATAAATTATGACACAAGGATTTGCAGGCGGCGGAGTTGTCGTTCCAGTGACAAAATAATATAGAGTGCGAATAAAAAAAGCCCCAGAAATGGGGCTTTTGCTTTTTCTTAAGGATAGAGAACTATTTTTTAGGTTCTCTTTTCTCAATACCATGACCTGTTTTACGCTCGGCAATACGAGCAGATTTACCGCGACGGTCACGCATATAATATAGTTTCGCACGACGAACAGACCCACGGCGAACCAATTCAATTGAATCCAAACGTGGTGAATATAATGGGAATACACGCTCAACACCCTCACCATATGAAATTTTACGAACCGTGAATGATGCGCTAACACCTGAACCACCGCGGGCGATACATACGCCTTCGTATGCCTGAACACGTTCGCGTGTTCCTTCCTTTACCTTCACGTTGACCTTAACCGTATCACCAGGTGAAAAGTCAGGGATTGTTTTGTCTGTTGTTAAGGCTTCAAGTTGTTTTGCCTCAAACTTTTGTAATGTATTCATTTTATTAATCTTTCTTTTGTCAAAAGACCCGAATTCCATGGCGCAGGGTATAACATAACGGCACAGGCGGTCTTGGTTATCTTTTTTCCGATTAACGGTTGTCGCCTTTATGCCTTAAATATAGGGGGCAATGCAAGTTATTTTTTCAATAAATCAGGACGGCGTGATTGGGTGAGTGCGAGGGATTGCGCCTTTCGCCATTCATTGATTTTGGCATGGTTACCATTTTTTAGGACTTCGGGGACGTCGTGCGTTGTGTCGCTTGCATCCGTCCATGTCGCGGGTTTGGTGTAGTGGGGGTATTCTAATAATCCGTTTGAAAAACTTTCATCACCTGCGGTGTCTTCGTTACCCATGACGCCGTCCAGCAATCGAATGCATGCATCCATGCATATAATCGCCGCGGGTTCACCACCGCTTAACACATAATCACCAATTGATATTTCCTCGATATCATACGCATCCAAAAACCGCTGATCGACGCCTTCGTATCGACCGCACAGGATGGTGAGATTGTTCTCGGCGGTTAATTCTTCAACCAATTTTTGATTTAAAACACGTCCACGCGGGGACATGTATATCAACCGCCCGCGTTTGTCGGATGGGATTGAGAGCAGGGAGTTTTCCAATACATCAGGGCGCAAAACCATGCCCGCACCCCCGCCATAGGGCGTATCATCGACATTACCGTGTTTATTATCGGCATAATCGCGGATGTTAATGGCGTTGCAAGACCATTTTCCGTCCGCAAGCGCGCGCCCGCTCAATGATTGCCCCAACGACCCCGGAAACATATCGGGGAAAAGGGTAAGGATGTTGCAGTTAAATGTCATAGCACTATTTAATATCGCCAAGACGGCAAGACGCCAAGCAAAATATGTATTGACATAGTTTTTATATTGGGTTATTTTTTGGTTATGGAATTTTCATCTGTAGTAAGATCGCGAGTTGACTTTATCAAGGTGTGTAATCTAGTGGCTAATATTCTGGATTTTCCAGATGATGAAAATAGATTAAATATCAATATTTTAGGAGAATTTAAGACAAAGAAAGCATTTGTTGCGGATGTTCTTGTTCACGCCATGGATAAAAATAGATCTAGCTACGATATTCCTCTAGACAATAAAATGTGTTTTGAATCTATTGAAGGTATTGCAGTTAAGTATCCTGTGGCGGGTTTTGTTGATTTTAAAGGTAAGGAAACTCTAGCTAGATTTATTCGAGATATAGACCATTACAGAAAATCATCTGCTTACCGCCCTGAAATTAACATTTTTTCGCCATTTTGGCGGTCTACTCAAAAATGGGTGGACGCTCATGTGATTATCGAAACAGGGAGGTGTCAGGAAACAGATTTATTTTTACTGAGAGGTGAAATTGTGTCTAACTCTCTAAAAACAGATAAAGCACGTGAGGTTTTGCAACAAATGGCGTGTGTTAACCAAAGAATTAGAAAAAGTCACCTTGCTAGATCACGTCCGGCATTCTAATTGTAATCATGTTACCAATATCCAAAACCGTTTCATCGTCGTAGGATAGATAGAAATTTTGACCATTTGGTGGTTTGATATCGAGCAGGTCGCCTGCGCCGAAATTTTCGACGGATTGGATTGTACCGATTATTTTGCCATCTTCGTCAACGCATGTGAGTCCAACCAAATCGGCGAAATAGATTTCATCGTCGGATGGTGCAGATAATTCGGCGCGGTCGCAATAAAGCTTGATACCCTTTAACGCATCGGCGTCTTCTTTATTGGTGATGCCATTAATATGGGCAAGCCATACATCGTGTTTATGTTTGTTTTTCAGTGTAATTTTATAATCGGTTAATGTGTCGAATAAGGATATATCATCTGCAAAAACCGCAACGCGCGCGAGGCCTTTAACCCCGTGCGCGCCACGTATTTGTCCAATAAGGATCTGGTTATTACTCAGCTTTAGTCTCTTCTTCAGCTGGTGCCTCGGCAGTTTCTTCCGCAGGAGTTTCTGCAACGGCTTCTTCGGCTGGCGCTTCTTCTGCAACTTCTTCCTCTGCTGGTGCAGCTGCGGCGGCTTCTGCATCGGCTTTTGCTTGTGCTTCGGCTTCTTTGGCGGCTTCCGCTTTGGCTTCTTTGTCTTTCAACATTTGAACAGCCTTGGCTTTTGGCGCGGCCTTCTGAACAGAAGTACGATTTGCAGGTTTTGCAATCAGGCCAGCATCACCTAAAAATTTGGCAACGCGTTCTGATGGTTCGGCACCTTCTGCCAGCCATTTCTTGCATAATTCTGTATCCAAAACGATGCGGTCTTTGTTGTCTTTACCTAAAAGTGGGTTGTATGTCCCAACTTTCTCGATAAATTTACCATCACGTGGTGCGCGGGCATCCGCGACAACGATACGATAAAACGGTG
>CAYGLI010000052.1:0-11098 GCA_964350795.1 uncultured Micavibrio sp. | reverse complement strand
ACATAATAATCATCCCCCCCCGTCATCGCGATCCAATTTGTGCCGTCGCAATAGGTTGGGACGTTATGCGTGCCGTTATAAATGATTTCACCTTCGACACCTGTTGGGTTTGAACATGCCCGTGCGGAATAAGAGGCCATCACAACCATACAAAAAACAAAGATTCCATAGACGATTTTATTTTTCATCATGATGATTTTCCAATCCCAATCCACCGCGCACCATCACAATATTGCATAACATCATGCGTGGTGTTGTA
Organism: uncultured Micavibrio sp.; assembly: GCA_964350795.1. Taxonomy (GTDB): domain Bacteria; phylum Pseudomonadota; class Alphaproteobacteria; order Micavibrionales; family UBA1664; genus UBA1664. The sequence goes on along the minus strand of CAYGLI010000052.1, from coordinate 10,839 downwards.
TAACATTGCACCCTCAATCCCATAGGGGTTGGCACATCGGGGGGCGGGGCCTTTGCGAACACAATGCACTAATAAAGAAAATTGTTTAGTGGTAAATCCTGTGCCTGTGCTATTTTGATGAACATGATGGGCGGCAGCCGCACTTTGCTGCGCCGACGTCCAATAAAAACCAACGGGGAAACCTCCATTTGGCTCTATAATATCTGAAAAGGCACCTGATGCAGTTGGATTTATAAACAAATTCGCTTCTATTATCGAAGGTAAATACCAATCATCAGCCCCTTGCGCGTTTAAATCATAACATGTTTGGGCGGCAATATGTGGTTCGAACCCACCCGTACTATCCGCATCACTTGTGACAAGATTTGATGTATTTGTTTCACCATCATTGTTTGATGTTGTAACAGACGTATCATTGCCCGTAACGCCATTATCCCAACTTAATTGGCCTTCGTTTCGCGGCATTGCAAACATTTTTACCGTACCGCCATCTGTGTCCCCCGCATAAATCGTGCCGTCATCACAAACATCGCCGATGTTTGGGCATCCTTGGGGCAGAGCGGTGGAGGCGCCAAGCTGTGTTCCCATTTGATAGAGTATATCTATTTCCTCTGTGCTTAAAACGCGATCATATGCACGAACATCGTCAATTGCTGATATATTTGTTCTAAAATTACCTATACGTCCTATTTTAAAGTCTCCAGAATCCATGATTACTGGGTTATTAAAATCAGGGAAGCCCCCAGAGATGTAATTTTTATTAACGTATAATCTTGTGTTCCTGCCATCATAAGTAACAATCGTATGAAACCATTGTTGAATTGGTTGAGTTATAGTTTGTCTATGCTCTCCACCTGGCGTGCTACTACGTATAGCTATGCCATTTTTTTGCAGGGCAAATGAGCCATTAACCCCATCTTCATTTACAATCCAAAATTGTGTGTTTTCTGGGCCATCATCCCTGATCCATGCGGATACTGAGAATGGTTGCACAGCGCCAGTCGGCAATACATTACTTGCTATCATTCGACTGCCCGTATTGAAACCAGCTCCTTGATCAAGTTGAAATGCTCTACCAATTGCACCGTTTGTTGAGTTTTGTGAAAAATCATTACCACTGTTGATTTGTAGGTTATTCCCATTCCCCGAACTATCCACCGCCGTCGTACCCGATGTTTCATCCAATTTCCAATGCCCGATAAGACCACCCAGGATTCTGGATTGAGAATTTTGTTGACGAACACATCTCACTCTTCGTGGATTATCCTTATCTGACGCCCCTTGGAATGCTCCATCGTTTATAATACGTGCCCTTGTTATTGATTCTTCCGTTGAGGCCCAATGCTCCTGTGTAGTAAATGGAAAGACTGCATTAGCGTTAATAGCTGCTTTATGTGTAACATAAATAAGTGTTAATTCTTCTCTAGAGGGTAAATACCAGTCTGTTTTCCCATGCGCATTTAAATTTTCACAACGCTCAAACGCTGGAAAATCAGATAAGTTACCAAGCCTATTTGCATGGTTTTCTAATCCGTTAGTATTTGAATCTAGCAAAACATCATCTATGCCTGTGGATGTTTTCCACTGATAATTAGCAAGGGATTGATCAATATCCATTGTGTAAACATGATATCCATTGGTTGGAGATGTGCCCCCATATATGCTGCCATCACTACATATTGTTCCTATTGTGGGGCAATCGATACTATACCCATCGCCAACCTCGGCAAACGCGGGGCGCATGGGGATGAATTTGTTGCCATCAAAATATTCGGGCACTTTTTCCGTGGCGTTATAGCGAATACCATCGCGCGCGTTATATATTTCAGCGACTTCGGCGGCGGTGAGAGCACGGTTATAGATGCGTATATCATCAACTTGTCCATCAAAATATTCCCCAGAAGATCCCCTGTTGCCAAATCTGTCTATTCTTATGTCCGCGCTATTCGAGAGTGTACCACTACCAGCCCCCACACCGTTTATATAATGTCTGACGGTTGCACCATCACGGACCATTGCCAAATGGACCCATTCACCCATAGGCACTGTTCCACCATTAACTTCTGACGAGCTAGCATTTGCATAGGTTATAGCCTGATTATCTTTAACCCCGACAACAATGTTGACCGCCCCAGATTGACCAAACCCAATTTTATTGTCCGGGACAGTATCAAAACGCGCCCAAAAAGCGAAGCTGTTTAAATCACCAAGCTCTCCTACACTATATGGAAGCCCTGTAATTGTGTCGTCTGTTCCATCAAAATCAAGGGCTAGATTCGTCTGCCCGTCAACACTGTCGTTGGTGGCATCTAGGCCGTTTTGCATGGTGCCATCATTGCCATTCCCTGAACTATCAAACGCCGTCGTCCCACTCGTTTCATCCAAACGCCAATGCCCCACAAGGCCATTGGGGACGATTGCGGTGCGGGGAACCGAAGGAAAACTTGTGCCCGTGGTTAATGTTGTTGATGACAAAGGATATCCGCCGCCAGTCCCTTTGTTTGTATGCCAATTCGCCGTATCGCCAGTTAAGAACATATCAGGAACCGCACCTATTGGTAATTGCCCGTTATCGCCCAGATAGACTGGGTTCCCCGTTGCATCAATAAATTTACGGCGGTTTTCCTCAATCGACAAATCAATATAGGTTCCGTAATCAACCCATAGGTCCGCCATCTCACCTCTATATTGTCCACTCGCTACGGCAGAGTTGCTTCCTCCAGATCCTTTTATAAAATCATTGTCATGTGATTGAAGCCCAGCAGAGGCTTCAACGCCATTAAGGTAGACGTGTCGCTTCGCCGTATCTGTTAAATCTATACTGGCCATATAATGATACCATTTATTCGCATGTAATACTGAGCCTACAAATGTCCTAAGTCTCATTATTCCGCTATCAGCCGCATTAAGCAAATTAAACCATACATTTTTTTGAGAAGCGGCAGCATTAAAATTAACTCCACTGCCATCATTTGAAAAAAAAGTGACCGTGTTACCGACGCTATCTAATTTAAACCAAAAACTAACGGTCATTTGTTTTGTTGTGGGATAATTTAATCCAGGTGAGATCAGAAATAATCGATCCGCGTCGTCGTCAAACACAACTGGATTCGGGATATATGGTTTTGGTTTCATCGCGATCCAATTTGTGCCGTCGCAATATTGGGGGACGTTGTGGGTTTCGTTAAACATTGTGTCGCCCGCAACGCCGGTGGGATTTGAGCAGGCATAGGCCATGGGCGCGGCCATTATGACCACCATAAAAATTAATAAGGGATATAATCGTGCAATCATTATGCTATCTTACTCCCCTTTAGGATTTTCGAGAAGGGCGTTGAACCAAAATCCACATAAACAGGCCACCACCGATAAATCCAAACAACATCATCATCATTGGTGCAAAGGATGCACCTCGCACAGTGCCAAGCGTGGCCTTGTTCAACATATTAATTTGCGCCTTAATCACATCCGTATCGGATTGTAATGCGGCGATATCGGCCTTGAGCATGTCATTTTCAACTTTAAGGGCTTTGGATACCTCAATCATAGGTATCATTAATCCTATATAATTCACAGATTTTGTGCCCATTTCATCTTTTGCCGTGCGAACAAGTTCGGGGAATAAAATCTCTAACTCTTGTGCCATAACCCCAAATTCAACGCGCCCATTTTTATCGTTTTTCATTTTATATTCATAGGTTTTGATTTTAGATAATTTTGCAATTAAATCATCTGGTGACAATTCATGAATGTCTGTTTTCAAACGGCGATCCGACATCCCATTAAGCGTTCCCGAGTATTCAATATCACCCGTGACATCAAGCGCAACATCGGGGCTGGCGTTATTAATACCGACAAAATCTGCATTATCAATAAATAATGTTCCACTATCGAAGTTGAGATCACCTGCGGTCATATCGATGGTGGTGGTGGCATCGAGGGTCATGGCATTCGATAAATTATTCCAATCCAAATTCCCTGTCAAATTCGCAACGGGGATTGTTGGGGTTACATAGACAGGGGCATTCCCCGAAACACCACCAAATTTGACGTAGTTTGAGACGGATATATCACCGCTGACATCCAATGCCGATGCGGGGGTTGTTGTGCCGATACCGACATTACCTGCGCTGGATATCCGCATACGCTCAACACTACCCCCCACGGCAAATCGCATTGTGTCATTATCGGTTGTTCCATCATCATCCATGACACGAATCCATGTGTCCGTATCGCCGTCAATCACCTCGTTTGATGACCCTGCCGATGTTGCAAAAGATTGCCACGCAGCCCCGTCCCAGAATTGGTATGTATTGTCATCTTCGTTATAAACGGTCATACCTTCTTCGCCTGCGCCATAAGCATCATCCATCGCGTCACGCTCAATCGTTGTTAAACGCGGTAATAAAACGCCTTTGTCCGTTGATGTTATATCCAATATCGCGGAGGCGTTGGGGGTTGCGGTTCCAATTCCAACCTGACCATCATCATCGATGAATAATGTTCCGCCATCAAAATTTAGGTCAGCCGTGTTTGTGTCCATATCAATCGTTGTCGTTGCATCCAATTCCATGGTATTAACAATTTTATCCCAATCGATGATATTGGTGCTGATACTTCCTGCGTCAACCGTTGGGGTTACATATATTGGTGCGCTCCCTGGGGTTAGACCAAGAATAAGGCTGTTATCTGTTCGCATATTTCCAGCGACATGTAACTTATCTGATGGTGTTGTTGTACCGATACCGACATTCCCTGCGGATGTTATACGCATTGTCTCGGCCGTATTATTTGTGAAAACGGTTGTGTTGTCCGACCCATCACCCGCCGTGTCAACTTCGATAGACGTATCACCTGCACCTGAATCAACCAATGACCCTGCTGTACCTCCAGCCCCCCCAAGCGATCGCCATATTGTGTCATCATTATCATAAACAAAAAGTGCGTCTAAATCAGTATCATAAACAACCAAACCATCGGCAATTCCGGCGGCCGTGTATGTTGTCGTCATCGCCGTGCGTTGCACCGTTGTCATTCGCGGGGGCAGAAGCCCTTTGGCTGTTGAGGTCAAATCAAGTATAGAAGAATTATCCGGGGTCGATGTATTAATTCCAACGTTATATTGTGTTTGATTTAATGTTAAAACACGATTCCAAGATGTCCCATCGTGATAACTAAATGCAAAATCCTGTTGTTCATTTGCAACAGCAAAACTACTACCTCTTGCAAATGTTGACCATCCACGTGCCGTTCCTGTTCCGCCAACAACACCTGCACCCGTCGTTATAAAATCAACGGCGGAATTGGCCGTATCGGCGCCATCAATTTGAATCGTCGAGGATGCTGTAGCGTTTGAAACGCTTAATTCCTCAAGCGGTGTTGTCGTTCCAATACCAACATTCCCACCCGGCATAATACGCAATCGTTCATTACCGCTTGTTGCCATGCGGATTATATCATTATTTGCAAATCCCGTTGGATCATCCGTCACCCTTATCCACGTATTATTTCCATTGGGCGTACCATCAATCAATTGTTTTGCGCTGTCTGAATTGATTGAGCTTCCCGCGGTTAGACCCGACGCATTACGAGCCTCCCACTGTAAATCATCATGGTCATAAACCAAGACATATTCATCGTTACCAACAATTTCAATGCCGTTTTCCACGTTGCCGATATCGGTTAATCGGGCTGGCGCACTGGCATTTTGCCAGGCCGTTCCATTACAATATTGCAACGTTCCGCCGGCATATTGCAGTTTACCGGCATCGCCCCCTGCGGAACATGCATCACCCGCGCCAATTTGCAATGTTCCATCAATATCAACCAAATCAGCGGTGGCATCACCAAGCGTGACGTTGCCATTTCCTGTTAGATTTCCTGATACTGTTGCATTCGCCGCCATTGAAACATTTCCTGAATCATCAATTATGAAGTTATTCACGCCGTCATTGACAACAAAACTGTTGCCTGTACCTGTATTCACAATTGATAGAACCTCTGTCCCATCCGCCGTGATTGATGTGCTGGCGTCCAGCGACATTGTGTCGCTGAAATCATCAAAATCCAATGTATCATCGGCAACCATTGATCCCTCAACCGCATTTGCAGAAATTGTCAACGCACCATCGGCGGCGATTGTTGCGTCACCACTCATGACAACCGGGTTGAAATTTGTACCATCCGCAACCATGACGGCGCCCAATGTATTGGTGCCCATTGTTATATCATCACCAGAAACAGTTAAGTCACCCGTGACTGTTACCGTGTCAGTTCCTGCATCCCCTAATGTCACATTACCATCAACAGTTAATGCACCGCCAATATCGGTATCGCCGACAATATCTAATACGCCTGTGGCTGAAATGGTCATACGGGTTGTGCCCGCGGTTGCCATTGTTATGGTGTCTTCGTTACCAGTCGCCGTTGTTGCCATTGTGATTGTTGTATTGCCATCGGCATCACGCACACGCCATGGCTCACCGCCCGATGTTGCAACGCTAACAAAGGCTGTTCCATCACAAACCTCTACGCTTGTACCCGTTGAATTCCAACGTAGCGTCCCCGCGTCACTTGCGCCCGCACATTCGGCATTAACAACCTCTGTTTGTGTATCTAATTTTAAGCCGCCTAGCATATCCACGGTATTAGATCCCGTTCTTTGGGATAATGTCCCTAAACGCATAAAGGGAAAATCACTTTGCCCTGTTGATTGATTAATTGATATTTGATTAACACCTGTACCAATCGCCAAATCTCTTTCAATCGCTGCACCTGTTGCGCCAACTTCACTCCATAACCCACCAGAATTGGCCTTAGCCTCGGCATAGCTCCAGACCTTGGCGATATCATCCGTTCCATCGACACGCATACCTGAGACAACATCGGGACTTAATCCGCCTGGGTCAGATGCGCGTGTTGCGTTATCATCATATGCGTTACATGTTGTATTGAATGTTTTGTCTGGTCCTGCGGATATAACCGCAATCACATATCCATCTGTATCCGTACGACCATTAAGTGTATCAGCAACACCAGTTCGCGTCGCACCATGGTTCCAAGTACAATAACCGTAATTCGTACCCCATGGATCTGTTAAAACCAAGCCAATATCACTTGTTAAACACCCTCCATTGACTGGCGTTCCACTACATGTTGTTTCCATTGGGTATGCTTCAAATTCTGGATCACCGTCGTAATTAGGATCGGCTGCGTCATTTTCAGGGCGAACCGTGGCATTTAAAATTAAAATACGGCCGTTTGTTATAACATCCGTATCCGTAATATTTTTTTGCGTGACCTTTGTAATTGTTTGAATCGGGCCGGAAACGGTTTGCATTCCAACAACACCCAACACCCCCGTTAATCCAACGGCGGCGAATAAAAGTGCAAAAATATTCCCTTTTTTATTATTGTGAAGACATGTCAATGATGTCATGAACAGACCCATACCCCTTATTTGATTCACCTTAATAGTCTATCATAGCATTTTTGACTTAACAAAGGCTTAAATTTCATGTTGAATAGATTGCTGTAAATGGAAGAAAACATATGACCGCACCACTATGGACGCCACATAATACCGATCAAACCATTTTAATGGATTACATGCAATTCATCGGTAAGGGCAATATGACCTATCCTGAATTATGGGATTGGTCATGCAAAAATATTCCTGAATTTTGGTCTTCCGTGTGGGATTTTTGTGATGTGATTGGCGATAAGGGTGACCGTGCCTTAGTAGAAGGACACCATATGCGTGACGCACAGTTTTTTCCCGATGCGTCCCTTAATTACGCTGAGAACTGCCTGAAACGCCGTGATGAAGGCGATGCCGTTGTGTTTTGGGGTGAAGATAAGATCAAACGTCGTTTAAGTTGGGCGGAATTATATGATTCCGTTTCACGACTTCAACAATATCTAATCGATAAAGGCGTGGTCAAAGGTGATAGGGTTGCAGGGTTTGTGAGCAATATGCCCGAAGCGTTAATCAGCATGCTCGCCACATCATCAATTGGCGCAATATGGTCATCCGCATCACCTGATTTTGGTGTGCAGGGTGTATTGGATAGGTTTGGACAGATTGAGCCTAAAATACTGATTGCCGTTGAGGGATATTTCTATAACGGGAAGACCATTGATTGCATGTCAAAAATCAATGAATTTTTGCCTCAACTACCCACTGTCGAAGAATGCCTGATTATTTCATATGCTAACAAAACCCCTGAAATATCAGAAAAAATGACATTATGGTCACACGTACAAGACACGTACACCGCGACTGATATTGAATTCACACGCCTGCCGTTTAATCATCCTCTGTTCATTATGTTTTCATCAGGGACAACAGGTATACCCAAATGTATTGTGCATGGCCAAGGGGGCGTTTTATTAACCCACCTCAAGGAACATCAATTACAATGCGATATCAAACACAACGATCGTGTCTTTTATTTCACGACATGTGGGTGGATGATGTGGAATTGGCAGGTCACTGCGATTGCCTCAGGTGCAACGCTTTTACTCTATGACGGGTCACCATTTTACCCTGATGCCAATATATTATGGGACTATGCGGATGCCGAGGATATGACATTATTTGGCACCGCCGCGAAATATATTGATGCCTTAAATAAGGCAGACATACACCCCATACGTACACATGATTTATCCAGCGTACGAACCTTAACATCCACCGGATCACCCTTGGTTCACGAAAGTTTCGATTATATCTATGGGTCAATTAAATCCGATCTGCATTTGGCATCCATCTATGGCGGAACCGACATTGTGTGCGCCAGCTTTGGCATTGGTAACCCCATATCTCCCGTATATCGCGGTGAAATTCAGGGTGCGGGGTTGGCAACGGCTGTTAATATTTACAATAACGATGGCGCGACCATGAACGCTGGTGATGGTGCGGGGGAATTGGTGTGCGAACACCCTATTCCATCCATGCCAGTTGCTTTTTGGAATGACGATGATGGCTCAAAATACCACAACGCGTATTTCACGAAATATGATAATATTTGGCATCATGGCGATTTCGTTGAAAAAACAAATCATCATGGCCTGATTGTTCACGGACGATCAGATGCCACATTAAACCCTGGGGGTGTACGCATTGGTACAGCCGAAATATATCGTCAGGTTGAACAAATTCCGCAAGTCAAAGAATCCATCGCCATTGGCCAAAATTATGATGGGGATGTACGCGTCATATTATTTGTTGTCATGCAAGAAGGCGAAACATTAACCGATGAAATTCAAAAGGCCATTAAAACCCAAATTAAGGATGGTGCGTCACCACGTCACATCCCTGCAAAAATCATCGCCGTCCCCGACATCCCACGCACCAAAAGTGGTAAGATTACCGAAATCGCCGTGCGCGATATTGTCCATGGGCGTGCCGTTCAAAATACAGAGGCCTTAGCAAACCCAGAGGCCTTAAATCATTACCGTGATCTGGACGAATTAGCGGCCTAAATTTAATTTTTTAATAAGATCACTTTGTGATGCAGGGACAATGCGCCCCTCACCATCAATCGATAAATAAAAATCGCCGTTTTCCAATATCGTGATTGCCGTTTTGGAATACTCAGTACGAGAGAGAATATCATTGGGCGCATCGTCAGAATCTTCGGCGGTTGGCATTGCAAAATAAGATGCCATCCATTTTGCGAAATCGTCCGATTGGATGGATGATATAAGGTCGTTTTGAATTTTATTTTGATTGGTTTGTCCGATTGAAAATCCTGCGCTTGTTTCATCTAAATTTTCACCAAAATATCGTTTGTTTAAATGGTCGTTTTCTTCCAAATATTGCGCGTAATCACCCATCATTTCGGATAATTTTGGCCCTAAAAATCCGACTGAAAATGTCATTGCGGGCTCCAACGTTTTACCCTCATGGCCAAAAAATGGAGGCATGTAAATGACATCGCCTATGGACACCTCAAACGTTTCACCGTCAAATCCGTTATCCAAAATTTTCATGTCTGGGTTATCGACATAGCGATCATCATTGATTTTATCCGCGCTAATTTTCCATGTACGTTTTCCGATACCTTGCACCAAAAAAGTATGGTAACTGTCGGTATGCGGCCCTACGCTTCCACCCTTGGTTGAAAAACTGACCATCACATCATCCAATAACCATCGTGGGGACATTTGAAAATACGTTAGAATATTGGCAGTTTCTGGGTGATATTGTTCGACATTTTGCACCATCAAACTCCAATTTTTATCACCCACATCATCGAAATGATCGTCCTCCAATGGCCCATGTTGGCATTGCCATCCCTTGCCATCGGCGTTGTTTGTAATGAACCGTGATTTAATATCATCCTCCAACGCCAACCCAGCCATCGTATCGCCATCGACAAAATCATCGAATGAGTCCGCGGGAATATATCCACGGACAATGAACGGTTTTTTACACCAATAGGTCTTATAAAATTCTTCGGTGGTGGGGAATGTATCTAAAATCATGCAAGGGTTTTACCATCTATAGTGATAATAAAAAAGCCCTGTGATTTTCATCATAGGGCTTTTTAAAATTATATTATTAAGTGATTATTTCTTATCACCCAAGGCTGCGCCGAGAATATCACCCAATGACGCACCTGATTCTGTTGAACCAAATTTCTCCATTGCGGTTTTATTTTGCTCTTGCTCGTAGGCTTTGATTGATAATGACAATTCACGCGATTTCGCATCAATTTTCATGATTTTCGCATCAACTTTTTCACCAACGGCCAAACGGTCAGGGCGTTGTTCAGAACGTTCAGACGATAAATCAGCCTTCTTGATATATCCATTCAGATTATCATTCACGCT
>CAYGLI010000051.1:0-11428 GCA_964350795.1 uncultured Micavibrio sp. | reverse complement strand
TTTATTCCCATGACGCGTTGAACGGGATGGAGCAAAGTGATTTGTTAATTCCCAACACATCGGCTGATATTATTGCGGCAAATCATTCGGCCCTATCAGGGCAAGATGACACGAAGGCACGCTATTTGGCCATGACAATTGGTTTAGCAAACTTTGTCCGATTTTCTTTGGATAATCCTGATGCCCTCAATCATGATACAAAAAGGGTTAATGCGCATATGCTAAGGGCACATACAGAAGAAGCCTATCAAGATTTGAAAAACGGGATGGCGCAGGCCAAGATGGAAGACTATTGCAAACAGACACAAAAAATCACACCGTCATTGGCGTATAAGGGGATGCGATGATACCAAAACTTTTAATTCTTGATATGGATATGACCTTGGTTTTGCCAAAGGATAAGACGTTTTATAATCAATATGGGGTCAAAACCGTTGAGGCCATTGCTGATTATTTTGATCTACCGCATCAGGCCGCCTTTGAAATTGCGCAGAGATACAGGCGTGATTACGGTGGTGCAGAGCATGCATTATTTAGTGGTGATATGAAGCCTGTTAATTACGCACTACTCCATCGAAAATTGTCAGAGATTAATCCAGCAGAGGAATTTAATGATCAATCACGTTTGATTATGGAGATTAACCATCTGCGCCGTATGGGGACAAAAATTGTGCTTTTGACAAGCAGTCCTGATGAATTAGCAGTTCGTATTTTGCATGAATCAGGTTTTAAAGCCGAAAGAGATTTTGATGCTGTTTATGCGTACACCAAACAACATGGCCCAACAAAAATCATTCATGGGGCAAAGGCTTTTATAAATGTAATGAATGATTTTGGCATCGCCGCCAATGAAACTCTTAGTATCGGCGATACGATAAAGCATGATATTGATCCTGCTTTATCACTGGGTGCAGGTGCAATTGTGATTTCTGATAACCCCATCCATGGATATAAAACATTCCCCAATTTAGAAACTATATTAAAACAAATGAATAGGAGACCATAACCAATGACAATTATTATAGATACCGATGCAGGCCATGATGATGCGCTGGCGATGCTCATGACGATGGCAAACGCACCAAAGGATATTTTATGTTTCACAGGTGTTTCGGGCAATGCGGCTATTGAAAATGTCGCAAGGAATATTCGTGCTGTTCAAAAAATGGCAGGGTATGAAAACATCCCGATGCATACAGGTGCGCCAGCGCCACTCAAATATGATTTGGTTACGGCCAATTGCCATGGCGAAAGTGGTTTGGACGGGCTGGACATGTCATCCGTTGAATTTGAATTAGACGGCATCGCCCCTGAAAAAATTATAGAATTAGCCCATAAATATTCAGGTGAAGTGGTGATATTAACCCTTGGACCATTATCGAATGTTGCACGGGCACTACAAATTGACCCGACTATCGAATCCAAAATTAAACAAATCGTGATGATGGGAGGAGCAATTGACGTGGCAGGTAATCAAAACCGTGTGGCAGAGTTTAACATTTTTGTTGATCCGCATGCCGCTGACATTGTGTTTCAATCATCTATTCCAAAGGTGTTAGTTCCTCTTGACCCCTGTAACGATATTCTCATTCCGTTAAGTGGCTTTGATGATTTGAAGGGGCATCGCCTATACGATAATATTCATTCCCTCATGCAACATTTCATATCAGGAATTGAAGATGAAATCGGTGTAAGAGGTGCGCTGGTCTATGATGCCCTTGCCGCATATTATTTGATTAATTCAGAGGCATACAAGCTTGAAGTCATGGATGTTATTATAGAGACGGAGGGCATTCACACACGCGGTATGACCATCGCCGAAAAACGAGGAAATGCAAAGCGCAATAATAACGTACAGGTCGTTACCTCGATTGATAGTGATATGTTCAACAAAGATATGATAAGACTATTGTCAAAATTATAGATAAGGATTTAAAATGACAGAAGAAGTATGGGCAAAGTTAGTGCCCGAATTATATGTTGATGAGATTGAAAAAACATTAAACTTTTATGTTGATGTTTTGGGATTTGAAATTAAATATGGTCGTCCAGAAGAGGGCTTTGCCTATCTTGATAAAGAGGGATCTCAAATCATGATTGAACAACCTGACGATAAAGGGCGCAGTTGGAAAACAGGTGTATTAGAAAAACCATATGGCCGTGGCATTAATTTCCAAATCGAAATCGCTGATGTTGATAATCTTTATCAAAAACTTCTTGATTTAAAACATCCAATGTTTATGGAGATGGAAGAAAAATGGTATCGCACAGGTGACACCATGGGTGGTAACCGTCAATTTTTAGTGCAAGATCCTGATGGATACCTTCTTCGTTTTTTCACTCACTTGGGTGACAAGCCTTTTGTAGAATAGGTTTTAGAATATTATCTATATAGCTTTGTGGTAAATTATTCTCTAACGCCCCTTTCAATATTCTTTCTGCGTAATCAGGTGGGGGTATGAATGGGAAACCATTCATGATTGTTGCGATATGAGCGTCCACCTCGACTTTGTTTTCGTCGATCATTATTTGTGTGATTGTTTCGCGTGTGTATGCACCCTGTTCAACACATTCAAACCCATCTAATACGTGCAAATCATCTTTTGATAACGAATAAATCACACCTTCAACATACGCATTCTCGTTCTTGATAATTCCAGCAACGCCTCCACCATATTCTTCGTCGTACCGTGGCAAAGTAAATTTATATCCTTCGATACGGTGATTTTGAATTTTGACGGCGGAGGGACAGCGTGAAAGCATTTGTGCTTGGAGCATATTACTCCCATAGGCAAAAATATAAGGCATATTATTTCAGCCTGCTTTCAATCGCTTTATCGATATTAAGGACATTATAAATATCATCGGTAATGTGAGGTTCATGGGCTTGCATATCGGAAAGGGATAATTCATCTAATTTACACGCCTTTTCTTCTGCCAACTTCACAATTGCACCTGTCACATGATGCGCATCACGGAATGGCATGTTGAGGTTTTTGACCAACCAATCGGCGATTTCTGTTGCCGTGGCGTACCCGCTTTCGGCGGCTGTGCGCATTTCATCCAAATGGAACTCTGCACTGCTTACCATGCCGTTCATGGCATTCAAACATAGGCATAATGTATCGAACGATTCAAATACGGCGGCTTTGTCTTCTTGCATGTCTTTGTTGTATGCAAGGGGCAGGGCTTTCATCACCGTGAGCAGTTGAATTAAATTTCCATTTAATCGCCCTGTTTTTGCGCGCACCAATTCCGCCGCATCGGGGTTTTTCTTTTGCGGCATGATGGATGATCCTGTTGACCATTCATCGGACAACGTAATGAATCCAAATTGAGGTGTAGCCCAAAGAATAATTTCTTCGGCCAAACGTGATAAATGGATTCCGCATTGGGCAGTGGCGAATAGAAATTCCGTCGCAAAATCACGTGCGGATACGGCATCCATCGTATTACTCATCAGTTTATCAAATCCTAATTTTTCTGCGGTCATGTCACGATCAATATGAAATCCAGTTCCTGATAATGCACATGCGCCTAATGGACATTCATTTAATCGTTTTTGGCAATCTTGTATGCGTGATTTGTCACGATCCATCATTTGCCAATACGCGCCCAAATGCATGGCAAGCGTTACGGGTTGTGCAACTTGTAAATGCGTGAACCCTGGCATGATGGATTTGTCATGGCTGGTTATTAATGTTTGAAGTGTTGATTGGAATGATTCAATTTTTCTAATTAAATCATCGCCCGCGCCACGCACCCACAAACGGAAATCGGTTGCGACCTGATCATTACGTGACCGTGCCGTATGTAATTTCCCCGCTACATCACCGATTAAATCTTTCAAACGGTTTTCGATATTCATGTGAATATCTTCTAACTCCACCTTAAATTCAAAATCACCCTTGGCAATTTCATCGGCAATTTTATCCAACCCATTCAGGATTTTCTGACCATCTGTTTCAGGAATAATGGATTGAGCCATTAACATTTCACAATGGGCCTTTGACGCAAAAATGTCTTCACGCCACATGTGTTGATCAATATCAATCGATGCATTTATTTGTTGCATTATGTCGGAAGGGGAGGACGTAAAACGCCCACCCCACATTTGGTTTCCTGTTTTATTATGCTGCTTGGTCATTTTTAATCTCCAAATTTTGTAATTGTTTTTGTGCCTTTAACCGAACGGCATTAACCTTGATAAACCCATCAGCATCCATGTGGTTGTAACCACCGTCTGCGTCAAAGGACGACAAATCCTCGTTATATAATGATACGGGGAAGTCCGTGCGATCGGATAAGCAACGCCTTTATACAATTTCAATTTCACTGTACCCGTCACATCCTGTTGGCAATCATTCATAAAGTTCATCAGAATTTGCATTTCGGGTGAAAACCAAAACCCATTATAAATTGTTTCTGCGACTTTGGCGCTCATCATATCACGGATTTTTTTAACTTCCCGATCCATGGTGATTCCTTCTAAATCAAGATGCGCAATATTCAAAATTGTGCCACCAGGTGTTTCATAAATGCCCCGTGATTTAATACCAACAAACCGATTTTCAACCATATCCAAACGACCTATGCCATGCTTTGCCCCCATCTCGTTCAGATATAAAAACGTATCAAGTGGATCAATGTACGTCGTACCATCAGTTAAATTTTCAACCTGTGTCGGAATACCATTTTCGAATGTCATGGCAATCACATCCGCATCATCAGGTGCATCTTCGGGTGATGTTGTATGCGAATAGATAAATTCATCACACACATAATTGGGGTCTTCTAAAACGCCAGCCTCGTGGCTTACATGCAATAAATTCTCATCTTCGGAATATGGGACGCCTTGTGTTTTTTTGATTGGAATGCCGTGTTGCGTTGCGTATTCAATCATCTCATTCCGTCCTTTGAATTGATCAAGGAATTTCTGCATTTTCCATGGGGCAAGGACGGTTATGTCTGGGTTAAGGGCATAGTATGATAATTCAAAACGAACCTGATCATTCCCCTTTCCTGTTGCGCCGTGGGATACGTAATCAGCACCTTCCGCTGCCGCAATTTCAATTTGCTTTTTGGAAATAAGCGGACGGGCAACGGATGTACCAAGTAAATATTTCCCCTCATAAACTGCGTTGGCAGCAAATGTGGGGTAAATGTAATCGGTGACAAATTCGGCCTTCATATCCTCGATATAGACTTTGCTTGCGCCTAACTTTAATGCTTTTTCTTTGGCGGCGATAAAGTCTTCCTTTTGTCCAATATCAGCGATATAGGCAATCACGTCATAGCCTTCCTCGATAAACCATTTCAGGATGACAGATGTATCCAGCCCGCCTGAATAGGCAAGGACAAGTTTCTTATTTTTTGTATTTATGTTTGGTGTATTCGACATTTTATAGACTCCATAATGTATAATTGATTGTTATCCGCACTTGATGCAGATAGTTAAAGTTCAGATTCAATTGGTATGGGTTTATATTCGCGGTTCTATATGGCAGAAGCCGCGCGTCGTGTATTGCGTGTGTTGATTAAAAAATTAATTAACATTACCTAATCATGAAAACACAAAGGGGTATAAAGATGCAAGTTTTTATTTTTTACCTATGCGTTCCAAAATCAATTTGTATCCCTCGTGAGGTTCTTGGCGAAGAAACCTTGCCACTCGCGCAACGGTTGTTGTACTTGCGCCTGTTTTTACAGCAATGTCACGATAGCTTAGATCACCCGCGTTTAATAATTTGGCTATTTCCCAGCGTTCGGCAAATGCATTAATTTCACCAGGGGTGCATAGGTCGGTCATAAATCGTTTAACCTCGTCTTTATTTTCAAGGGTGGTAAAGGCGGTGAATAATGCGTCTGGATCAGTTTTGTTCATGCTTGCATAATACCATGAAATTACTTATTTGACATTTGTAATATAATTGTATTAGTATGATAATACAATGAAACAAAAATATGATGCACGTATCGCTCTTTTTGTAATCCTTGATGCACATCATGGTGTGTTCCATCACATCTAAATAAAACCAATTTCAAATCACATTTTTAATACGAATAACAACCTGCCTTGATAGGAGAAAACACCATGCAAAAACAAAATATATTATTAGAAAAAGTAACCTTCGTGCGCCCAGGTGGTAATGACACCGCCATCGTATGGGATGATATTACCAGAGAAAATCAGGGCGATATATCCAAAGATATACAACGCCAATATGAATCAATTGAACAGGTTATTTTTGTAGAACGACAAAATGATGGTTCAATTCGTGGACATATGGCAGGCGGTGAATTTTGCGGGAATGCAACGCGCTCACTAGGTTATTTATTACTCAATGGTCAAGACGGAGAAATTAATATAGTTGTTTCAGGTTCAAATAAAACTCAAACGATAACTGTTAAAAATCAATTCGCAAAAACCTCTATACCTATTTTGAATGATTTAAATTGTGTTCAGATTGATAAAGATGGGTATCAAGTCATGATGGATGGCATTGCCTTTTTGATCGTTGAGAAGTCCATTTGCGGTTCAGGTATGCAAAAACAAGCCGCGCTTGATATTTTAAATAGAAAGGGGTTGGCGATGCGATACCCTGCATCTGGTCTGATTTTATTGGATAGAAAAGCTGATAATTTATACACAATAGATCCCTATGTGTATGTCCGTGATACGGAAACATTATATTATGAAACAGGATGCGGAAGTGGATCAACATCAGTTGGGTTAATGTTATCAAAGCAATCAGGGGATTCGTTAGATAATATCGAAATTCAACAACCCAGTGGCATGAGCCTATATGTATCTGTCGAACGCAATAAACGTGAATTTCTATGCGCATCTGTCAATGGACCAATAGAGATTTTATCGGAACAATCAATCACGGTTTCCTTACCATCAGTGACACAGCCTAAGGTCGCCTGATGCAAAAAGATGATTATTTTCAAATATTAGAAAACACATTTTTGACCTGCGCGGATTTGAAAGCGGTTGAGGCTATTGATAATGGTGAAGCGATGGTTTCACTCAATAGGTCTGGTATTTCATTTACTGTTACAGACGGATTGCCACCATCCACTGGTAATGCGATTTATGTGCGCGAAGGGCTAATTGAAAGATTGATAAAGGCACAAGAAATAGTCGCTGATTTATTTGATGGCGGTGTTTTGGATCTTGTTTATGGGTACCGTAGCCTGAATGTGCAAACCGCAAAATACCAAGAAATAAAAGCGCAATTGCAATCCAAGTATACAAATGACGATGAATTGAATGATGCAGTTCATAGATTTATTGCCGTTCCGTACGTGGCGGGACACCCAACAGGCGGAGCGATAGATGTGCGTGTATTGGATAATAAAGGCAATGAAATCGACATGGGGACGCAGGTGCATGCTTTAACAAAAAACAGCTATGTTTTTAATCCGTTTATTTCAAAAACGGCATGGCTTAATCGTCAAAAATTAAGACAAGCAATGACTACGGCAGGATTTGCGCCTTTCGATGGGGAGTGGTGGCATTTTTCTTATGGTGATCGCGAATGGGCGGCGTATTATAACAAGCCCAAAGCAATCTATAACCAAATTGAGTTTTAAGGACAAACGACAATGACTAAAATATTAAACGACGAAGATCATAAATCCTTTGAGATATATAATGGCGATAGTGATTACCCTTATATTATAACTGTTGAACATGCATCGAATGCTATTCCAAATAGTATGAATGATTTAGGATTGGGCAAAGACGCACTTGAAAGCCATATCGCGTATGACCCATATACAAAACAATTTTCTTTGGATATTGCGAGTGAATTAAAATGTCCTGTGATTACATGCGAATATTCGCGGCTGATCATTGATTGCAACCGCATTGAAACATCACACCAATTAATTCGTGATGAGAGTGATGGTGTAGCCATTCAAGGCAATCAAAATTTATCACAAAATGACGTAAATTTACGCAAACAAGAAATTTACATGCCATATCACAGTGCCATTAACCAAGTGAAGCAAAAATATGAAATACGGAAAATCCCTTATACCTTTATAAGCATGCACAGCTTTACCCCGCAATTAAATGCTGATGGTAAAGATCGACCTTGGGATGTTGGATTTATGTGGGATAAAAATGATCAAATCGCCGTAAAGTTCTATGAGTATTTTAAAGCGAACTATCCCGACATTCGTGTTGGTTTAAATGTCCCTTATGATGCCCGAGTGGAAGAAGAAGGCAGTATGCATATTCATGCTTGGCCATATGACTTCCCTGCGGTTGAGGTTGAACTAAACTTTGGAACAATGGCTGATAAGACAAAATACAACTGGATACTATCTGCGTTCCTAGAATTAATGAGGCGGTGATGAAAATACATTACGATTGTGATCCAGGGCAGGATGATGCTATTGCGCTTTTATATGCGTTGGGTTCAAAGAATATTGATGTTCAATCCATAAGTGTGGTTGGCGGTAATATCGACGTTGACCAATGCGCGCGCAATGCGTTGCAGTTATTGGAGGTTACGGGGCGAATAGATATTCCTGTTTATAAGGGATGCTCTAAACCTCTTGAACGGCCTTTGATTATGTTGCCGCATGTATTTGGACCAACGGGCATGGCGGGTGCGGAGCATTTACCGCAACCGACGATCACGCCACAGGATAAAAATGCGATAGATTTTTTGTGTGATGATTTTGCGTTGGATACGGTTGTTGCAACGGGGCCACTGACAAATTTGGCGATGGCGTTAAAACGAAAACCTGAATTATCAAACCAAATCAAAAACCTAATTATCATGGGTGGATGTGTTCGCCCTGATCCTATCTTTAACCTCATGGGCAATTTAACCGTGAAAGGCAATAAGGAAGGTAAAGCAGAATATAATTTTGCCGTTGACCCAGAGGCCGCACAGATTGTTTTTCAATCAGGTATCGAAAATATCACGGTGATAGGGTTGGATGTTACACGCACAGTTTTATTTAATGGCGCACTGGAAAAACGATTACTCGACTTGAATACAAAAACATCTATCTTAACCGCAAAAATATTGGCCAGTGTCGGCGAAGAGGATTTAGAAGAATACAAAGACCAATGGGCATATCTCAACGACCCCGTCCGTGCTATTCACGATATTGTCGCCATGGCGTATGTTAGTACCCCCGATATATTTGAAACAGAAATATTACCTATTCGCATTGATGTTGATGACATTCCAGGGCAAACAGTGGTCGATGAAGGCAATAAGGATTGTAACGTGATGGTGATTGAAGATTTAGATAGGAAGAAATTCATTATTAATTTGGTTCACAATTTAAATGATTTATAAAGTACACTCACCGTAAAAGGGGATTGAATTTTGGATTTTATTGCATGTTATAGGAAGTTGTGGTATAAAAAAACTATCACTTAGGTGAGTTTATAGTTAAGACTGTCAAGTCGTTTCGGATACATTGGACGATTAGGTGCGGTTCGCCTGCTGATTGTAATGATTAGTTGCATAATACCTCCTTAATAAAGCTGATGAAGATGAAGACGCCTAGAGACGAAAGTTTCATGGTAACAGTATAACATATGTCGTAAGATTGTACGATTAGAGCCTTTATGAGGTTCGCCAACAACAGCGGGGGCGGTAGAGATTATGGTCAGAAAGTACATTTGGCTGTTACCGCCCTCTCACGACATGGTAAAATTATGAAAGAGTGGAAACCGAAACTTAAGCATTATCCGCATTTTGATGCGCCTCTAAGTGAAGAGGAAGCTATTAATATCGTAACTGATCCTAAAAAAGTTGCTGAAAATAGATTTTACCCTTTTTTATGCTACATTGATAGAACACAGAAGTATCGTGATAGCAAAAATCAAGTGCGAGTAAAGGAAAGACCTATTCGATATGCGTGTAGGCGAGATTCTTATATATTTTCTTATTATCGTCATCTTCTGTCAAAAAGATATGAAGAATTACTGGTTAATTACAGTATAAGCGACAATATTTCTGCATATAGAAGAGTACCCGTAGCTAAAGATGGAGGTACCAATAAATGCAACATTGACTTTGCTTATGATGTGTTTTCAGAAATTAAAAGGCGCGGTAATTGCTTAGCTGTAGCAATGGATATTAATAGCTATTTTGAGAAAATTGATCACGCAAAATTAAAAAAACTTTGGTGTGAGGTTATGAATGTTGATGAATTGTCACCTGACCATGAAGCCGTATTTAAAAATGTTACAGCATATAATGAAATAGATTTTGATACTGTATGTACTTTGCTTGGCTTTAAAGGAAAAGTAACGATTAAAGGTATTGATAAAATGGGATTTTTACTTAGTAAAGATTCTTTCTTCCGAGGCAAAGAATATAAGCAATTATGCAGCCCAAAACAATTTCGAGAAAAAATTGTACCAACAAAAAAAATAATTCCAAATAAGCATTCTTACGGAATACCCCAAGGATCACCAATATCTGATGTGCTTGCCAATCTTTATTTAATAAATTTTGATCGTGTAATGTCAGAATATGCAAAAAATAATAACCTATACTATCGCAGATATTCTGACGACATACTATTCGTCATGCCAGATGATAATAATCTTCTTAATGATTTATTCAATGTTGTAGAAAGTGAAATTATGAAGGCTGGAGATGAGTTAAAAATCAAGGCCAAAAAAACAATAATAAAAAAATTCACTTCAAATGATGAAAAAATTAAATGCCAACCATTAAAAACGAAGCACAACATAGAGGATAATCAAGCGTGTGATTTTGAATATTTAGGATTTGCCTATGACGGTCAAAATGTACGCATCAAAGATTCCACGATGCATAATTTTAATCGAAAAATGAAAAGCAAATCTAAGCAACTTGCTAGTAAAACTATAAAACGTTATCCTGATAAAACTCCAACAGAGATAATGGGGAAAATAAATTTTAGTATGTTGTACCAGTCATTCGGAAATATAAACGACTTTGGTAGTTTAGATTTTTCAATTATGGCAGACAAGAAAAAACTAACATTTGTTTCATACGCAAAACGATCCCATTCAAAAATGGAATCATTGGGCAGTATAATCGCTAAGCAAATGAGTGGTCACAAAAAACGACTTTTTCAAATGCTTGAAAGTGAGGTCAGTCAATATTGGTGTAAACATCATAATAATAGTTAACAACAATTGCTTTTGTAATTATCTGTGCATAACCATCAATTATTTTAATGCGTACGGGTTGCGGTACATAGGTCATCGACATATCGATTAATCATTAAATATCAATATATTAAGCCAAAAACTCTAATCCGCCCCTCGCTACCATTATTTACCCTTTTATTTCAATTGCTTAACTATAATTTGTTTTTTCGAATTTAGAGCCTAAAAACTGTCCCACCCCCTATAAAGGAGTCCAGATTTAGCAGTTGTAGTGCTAGATATAAT
>CAYGLI010000050.1:0-11831 GCA_964350795.1 uncultured Micavibrio sp. | reverse complement strand
GCCCTCAACAAATTTAGATACAATCAATACACGCCTCAGCCAAATCGATTCCCTTTATAATCAAACTGATATTCGTGAATTTTTATGTGATAAATTAAAATCCGTTCCCGACATAGAACGCGCCCTATCGCGTATCACCGTTGGACGTGGATCGCCACGTGACCTCAAGGCCATCAAGGATGGGTTAGCCCAAGCCGAAGATATTCGCGGATTATTATTGGCACAAAAAAATAACCTGACCGCGCTCAATCACATCACCGAAGATTTAGCATTTTCATCGGATGAAACACATTGCCTAGACCGATTAAACCGCGCCCTCGCCGATGATTTACCGTTTTTAGCGCGCGACGGTGGTTTTATTCGTGCGGGCTACGCCCCACAATTGGATGAACAAAAATCCCTAAGGTCAAACAGCAAACAAGTCATGGCCACCATGCAGGCCGATTATTCATCCAAAACAGGCGTTTCAACATTAAAAATCACGCATAATAATGTGTTGGGATACTTCATTGAGGTCACCGCCAAACACGCGGATAAATTAATGATTAAAGAGGGCGTGAATGACAACCCATTCGTTCACCGCCAAACTTTGGCGAATGTCGTTCGGTTCACCACGCCCGAGCTGTCCGATTTAGAATCCAAAATCGCCAAGGCGTCCGAAGTCGCACTCGCGATTGAACTGGAAATCTTTGACCAACTCATTACCGAAATTTCAAAATTGGCGGATATGATTGCCGTGAAGTCGCAGGCATTGGCATCACTAGATGTCGCATGTGCATTATCGAATTTGGCATTAGAAGAAAATTACGTCCGCCCCACCCTCACCGATGGATTGGAATTTGATATTATCGACGGTCGTCACCCTGTGGTTGAAACATCCCTCAAACGTGAAAACAAACAATTCGCGGCAAATAATTCTAAGTTGGAAAACAACGATCAACTCTGCCTATTAACAGGGCCAAACATGGCGGGTAAATCGACTTATCTGCGTCAAAACGCACTCATCACAATTCTCGCGCAATGCGGATCATACGTCCCTGCCAAAAGTGCAACAATTGGATTGGTCGATAAGGTATTTTCACGCGTAGGTGCATCCGATGATTTGGCACGTGGGCGATCAACATTCATGGTTGAAATGGTTGAAACCGCGGCAATTTTAAACCAAGCCACAGACAAATCATTAGTCATTTTGGATGAAATCGGGCGTGGAACGGCAACATTTGATGGTCTATCCATCGCATGGTCAACATTGGAATATTTGCATGATGAAATAAAATGCCGTGGATTATTCGCCACGCATTATCATGAATTAACACGTCTTACCACAACGCTTGACCGCTTATCCCCTCACGCCATGGCGGTGAAGGAATGGAAGGGCGACATTATATTTTTACACGAGGTGGTATCGGGTGCCGCTGATCAATCATACGGCGTGCATGTCGCAAAATTGGCGGGAATCCCAGCCCCTGTCATCGCACGGTCTAAACAAGTTTTGGAATTATTACAACAATCCGAAACAAGCGGAGCCTTGGCAAAACTCGCCGACGACCTCCCCCTATTTTCCGCCGTCGTCAAAGACACCCAAAGCCAAGAAGTGATTGAGGTCGATAATAAATTGCGGGATGAATTAAACGCAATTGACCCAGATGCCCTGACGCCAAGAGAAGCCTTAGATATTCTCTATAAATTGAAGAAAAATCTAACGTCATTGCGAGGAACGGAGTGACGAAGCAATTCATACAGTTTTAAATATCAATCGCATAGATTGCCGCGCTCCCGTTGGTCGCTCGCAATGACGAAAAAAGTAGATTTTTCAATCAATCTCCCCTATAACCCATATCCATGAGCGCATTAAAACAACCAAAGGTCGGAATTGTCTCGCTGGGGTGCCCCAAGGCATTGGTGGATTCCGAACGTATTATCACGAAACTTCGTGCCGATGGGTATGCCCTATCCCCTGACTATTCTGGTGCAGACATTGTCGTGGTCAACACATGTGGATTTTTAGATTCCGCCCGTGACGAAAGTTTAGAGGCCATTGGCGAGGCCATGAATGAAAACGGCAAGGTGTTGGTCACAGGATGTTTGGGCGCAGAACCAGATGTCATTCGCCAAAAATTCCCTAACGTTCTTGGCATCACAGGCCCGCATCAATATGAGGCCGTGGTATCCGCGGTACACGAACACGCACCCATTGAAAAAAATAAATTCGTCGATTTAGTGCCAGAGGCAGGATTAAAGCTGACTCCTCGCCATTACGCCTATCTCAAGATTTCCGAAGGATGTAACAATAAATGTTCATTTTGTATCATTCCATCCATGCGTGGATTATTATCATCTCGCCCATTGGGCGAGGTGATGAATGAGGCCGATAAATTGGTCAAATCAGGCGTAAAAGAATTATTGGTGATATCCCAAGACACGTCCGCCTACGGACAAGACATCAAATATGCGGAAAGCAAATGGCGTGATAAAGAATACCGCACGAAATTTTATGATCTATGCGATGCCATGGGCGAATTGGACGCGTGGGTGCGCATGCACTACGTCTACCCCTACCCCCATGTTGACGAGGTTATACCCATGATGGCAGATAATAAAATTCTGCCATATCTCGATATTCCATTCCAACACGCATCGCCCGCCGTTTTGAAAAATATGCGTCGTCCAGGTAAAATTGAAAAAACCGCCGAACGCATTCATAAATGGCGCGATATGTGCCCTGATATTACTTTGCGTTCAACATTCATTGTTGGTTTCCCTGGTGAAACGGATGCTGATTTCCAAATGTTGATGGATTGGTTGGATGATGTGCAATTAGACCGCGTTGGATGTTTCAAATATGAAGATGTCCGCGGTGCAACCTCATCCGCCCTGCCCGACCATGTTTCCGAAGACATAAAGGAAGAACGTTGGCACGCATTCATGGCGAAACAACAGGAAATCTCCGCCGCCAAAATGCAACGTAAAATTGGAACTATTCAAGATTGTATCATTGATGGCGTCACCGAAGACGGCCAGACAATCATCGCACGGTCAAAGGCCGACGCCCCCGAAATTGACGGCAATGTGTTCATTAATAATTGCACAAAACCCGTCACACAGGGCGACATCATCCCTGTTAAAATTACGGATGCGGATGAATATGATTTATTTGGCGAAGTGAATACATAGAGAAACAATATATCCAAAAGGTTATAACTCTATTATCCTGTTGGTTATGATTTCAAATTATATTAACAATCAAAAATCCATTCGCAAAAAATTATTAACCGTTATTGTTGGCGTGACCGTTTTTGCGCTTGTTTTTTCAAACTTAATCGCCATCGGTGCGTCTTATATTTCCGACAGCCAACATGGGTATGTTGATTGGAGCCATTATAAATGGGAAATTCTCATCACCATTATCACAACGGCGTTAGGAGCAATATTTGCCTATTTCTTGGCCATGAAGTTACAAGAATTTATCACCAAACCAATTTATCACCTCTCTGGCCTTGCTGCCACGCTCGCGCAAAAACAAGATTACACATTACGCGCCAAAAAATTTAGTGATGATGAATTAGGGTTATTGGCCGAGGCCTTTAACGAAATGATTGTAGGTATGGGTGAGAACAATAACGCGCTTACTCTCGCTCGCGAAGATGCCGACAAGGCAAACCATCAAAAATCAGCCTTCCTTGCGATGATGAGCCATGAAATCAGAACACCCATTAACGGCATTATTGGAACAACCGATTTATTGGGTGAATCACAATTAACCGGTCGTCAAAAAGAGCATGTCTATATTATTGAAAAATCAGCCGAAACTCTTCTTGATCTTATCAATGATATTCTCGATTTCTCAAAAATTGAGGCTGAAAAATTAAAAATTGAGGCCATTCCCTTTAACATCATTCACCATATTCAGGATGTGATTGATATCCTTCAAGTCAATGTCGGGCAACGGGGATTGCGCCTCTATTTCACGAATAATTTACAGGGTGATCACTATGTCATTGGCGATCCAACGCGCATCAAACAAATTCTTATTAATTTGGTCAGCAATGCCATTAAATTCACCGAAAAAGGATCTGTCACAATCACTTTGGCCGAAGGCGATGGCAGCTCAAGCGATATCAAGCAAATATGGATTAGCGTTGTTGATACAGGTATTGGTATTCCATTAGATAGCCAAGAGAAAATATTTGAAAGTTTCTCTCAAGCCAACGATACAACAACCCGAAAATATGGCGGAACGGGTCTTGGGTTGACCATCTGTAAGAAATTAACGGAGATGATGAATGGAACGATTGGTCTGCAAAGCACAGAGGGGATTGGATCGACATTCTGGTTTTCACTGCCTATGCCAATTACGGACAAACCAATTATTGAAAAATCAAATAAACCCGCACATCGCGCGCCGTCTGATAACAACACTATTATGTTCGTCGAGGATAATGAAACAAATATTATGATTACGGCCGAAATGCTTAACCAAGCTGGCTATGAAACAATTTTATGCCGTAATGGCAAAGAGGCCGTAACCGCCTATCAAAACAACCCAACACCCCTGATTTTAATGGATTGCCAAATGCCCGTGATGGATGGGTGGGAGGCAACCCAGAAAATTCGCGCTTATGAACAGGATAATGACCTACCACCCGCCACAATTGTTGCCCTAACCGCCAACGCCATGCAGGGTGACCGTGAAAAATGTTTATCTGCTGGTATGAATGATTACCTCGCCAAACCCTTCAAAAAGAAAGCATTACTGGAAAAACTAGACAGCGTGATGGTTTAAAATCATCTTACGAACGGCAATCCATGGCATCGCCAATCCAAAGCCAACCGCGAGTGGAACCGACATATATTCAAACCCTTTGGAAAAATATCCGTTTATCAACAGATATAAATAAACAAGCAATGATATTGCCCAGCATACACATAAACCAACATCCATTAATCTGTCTTTATTTTCATTTTTCGTGAATAAAGAAATCACATAGTAAGGCGCCGTAATAAGATACACGCTGATTAAACCAAAAAGGTAATTCATGATATCCGAACTTGCAAATATTGATATTAATGATGTAACGGCCAGAAACAAAACAATCATTATTTTTGAATGAAATGCATATTTATCTGTTGTTTTTTCTCGTTTGAAATTTCTTAATATAATCGATGTCACGTTATAAGCATTATTGTCTAAGGTCGACATCCCCATAGCGATAAAGACAACAAGAATAATTGATAATAATATTGATGATATTGCATCATCGGAAAATAAATTAAGCAATGCCTGCTCTGGTGCAACATCTGGGTAAAGTGATTTCAGGGCTAACCCCATGAAAATTAACCCCATTGATAATACCGTAATAACAACAAGGCTTAACGATAATCCCCATCGCACCGTTCTGTCATCCTTTGATGAAAACACGCGTTGATATATGTCACCGCCCGTAAACGCATAAAACAGCATTGGTGCACATAGGAAAAAAGTATCCCATAGCCCCATAGAGGTGATTGTTCCCCATTGGGTAAAAGTAGACATCTCAAGATTTGGAAGCATAAACGGCACCCCAAGTAACATTAAAATAAATAACGATTGAACAATGTCCGTACGAATAATACTTTTATACCCACCATTCCAAAGATAAATTGAGGTTATAACAAAAAGAACACCGATTGTTATAACGGGATCAATTGCAAAAACGCTGGAAAATATCGTTCCTAAAATCATAAACTGAGCAGAAGCTAATATTATGATTGATATTGATGAACTAAGGCCAATAGCTTTCTCACAATTTGGTCCAATCTTATCTCGTATAAGCTCAACAGCAGAAATATAATTTTTTTCTTTGGCTAACACTCTTAATTTTCTTGCAAAGGGGATAAACGCAATAACACTAATCGCGGTAAACACAAAAATCGACATAAGCGCATAACCATTCAGATATGAAAACGTAATCCAAAACCAAACAAATCCAACATCACGCATACCTGATCCAAGTGAAGACGCCGTTCCAATGATGCCAACGTTACGGCCACCGATAATAAAATCGTCTTTTTGAATATTTCGTCCAGTGAAATACCCAATAAAAACCATTAGTGCAAAATAGCTTCCGCACATCATAATGGCGGTCATTTGTAAATCTGTCATTGAATAATGCATATCAAAAAAACTGGCTATTGCAAAACTATAATTTCCAGTGATCCAATATAGTACTTTATCCGTACTATATAGTGGTAATTGATAAAAAAATAAGAAGAAAGGAGATTACCATGAAACATATCAGAAAAGCCGACGAACGCGGACAAACCAAAATTGATTGGTTGGATTCAAAACACACATTTTCATTTGGGCGATATCATGACCCAGAATGGATGGGTTTTGGCCCCTTGCGTGTGATCAATGATGATCAGGTTGCCCCTGGCGCGGGGTTTAGCCCGCATTCACATGCAAACATGGAAATCATATCCTATGTTATTTACGGGAAGTTGGCGCATGACGATTCCATGGGCAACGGGTCAACCATCACAACGCATGAGGTTCAGGTAATGAGCGCAGGATCAGGCATTCAACACAGCGAATTTAACGCCAATGACAATGATACCGTTCATTTTTATCAAATTTGGATTAAACCGAATGTCAAAGATGCCGAGCCAAAATATCAACAGCGATTATTTAGAAATGACCAACATAAAAATAATTTCTTTACGGTCGCAAGCCCCAATGGTGAGGGAAGCAGTTTAAGCATTCGTCAGGATGCATCCTTGTCAATCGGGCGATTTGATAATGGTGAGAAAATTGAAAAACCATTGGATAAAAACCGCAAATATTGGGTTCAAATTATTCAGGGTGACGCAACCATCAACGGCGTCCCATTAACCACAGGGGATGGTATTGGATTAAGCGATGAAGACGCCCTAATATTCATCGCCAATGACAATGTTCATGCCATGTTGTTTGATATGGTGGCCTAAATTAAATCACAGGAAGGTCGGCATCCATCCACGCGGTAATGCCGCCTTCTAAATTTAAAATTTCATTTTTAATTTCGGGTATTGTTTGTACGTATTCACACACACGACCAGACCGCCCACCCGATTTGCATTGAAAAATGATTGTTTTATCTGTGGGGAATGTAAGGTGGTGAAAAACACCGTCAATCACACTCATCGGGATTGAAATCGTATATGGAATATGGTTTTCATGAAATTCATCGGGTTCACGCACATCAATCATGATGGCTGTGCCGTTTTCGATTTGTATTAATGCGTCTTGTGGGGTGATTTCATTTATCATTCACTCTCTCCTCTAATTCCAAAAACTGTAATTCTTTATCATCTTTTTCGCGTTTTTTGCGGTCTAATTTTTCCGCGGTTTTATTAAATGCCTTGGGGTCAGTTTGATAAAAATCTGGGTCAGCCAGTTGTTTAGATAAACCTTCAATTTCAATTTCTAATTTCTCAATCTCTTTGGGAAGGTTTTCAAGGGCATATTTATCCTTGAAGGTTAGTTTTTGTTTTTCAACTTTTTTCGGTTGTTCAACAATAACCTCTTTTTTACTTTTTTTCTCTGTAGTTGCGACATTTTGTTTATTCTTATTTTTGAATTCCAAATAATCACTATATCCACCGATAATATGTTCAACCTCGCCCTGCCCCTCGAACGCTAAAATTTGCGTCACGGTTTGGTCGAGGAAATCACGATCATGCGATACAATAAACAATGTTCCATCATAATTGGCGATAATTTCTTCCAACATCTCCATGGTTTCCATGTCCAAATCATTTGTCGGTTCATCCAAAACCAAAATATTACCTGGGTTGGCCAATATTTTAGCCAACATCAAACGGTTCTTTTGCCCACCAGAAAGCGTCACAACCTTGTCATCCGCGCGCGACGGATCAAATAAAAATTGTTTCAAATATCCACGCACATGGCGCATATTCCCCATCACCTCAATATGGTCACCTCCATCAGGGATTAAATTGCGAATAAGGGTTTTATCGGGGTCTAAATCACCACGTTTCTGGTCAAAATATCCAATTTCCAAATTTTTGGCGAGCTTGACTGTGCCCTTATCGGGCTCCTCAATGCCCAACAGCATTTTAAGGAACGTTGTTTTCCCTGTTCCATTTTTACCTAAAACACCTATGCGGTCTTTGCGCATGACGCGGAAATTAAAATGATCGAGGATGATTTTTGCGCCATCGTCATAGGATTTGCAAACCTGTTTAAATTCACACACAACCTTGGATGATACATCATTGGTCAATTGGGGTAATTCGATCCTACGCGTCACACGGCGGAATGATGATTGGTCTTTCTTTAATTGCTCACGCATTTCACGCACGCGGTTCACACGCGCTATATTACGCTTTACACGTGCCTTGACACCGCGATTTGCCCATTCGGATTCGTGCTCCACGTATTTTGCCCGATTATGCAACTCTCGGCGCTCTTGTTCCAACAGCTCCGTCGACCATGTTTCAAAATGTTTAAATCCACTAGGTGAAATGCGAATGCGCCCTCTATCCAACCAAAACACGCGGTTCGATACATTTTCTAAAAATTTCTTATCGTGGCTCACAATTAGCAACGCGCCACGCCATCCCTTTAGAAACTCCTCCAACCATTCAATCACATCCAAATCCAAATGGTTTGTTGGTTCATCAAGCAATAGGATTTCAGGTTCATGCACCAATGCTCTTGCAAGCGCGGCACGGCGCAATTGCCCCCCTGATAAAATCGTCATTTGGGCATTTTTATCCAAATCCAATGGCTCACACACCATATCAACACGATATTCATAGAGGGATCTTTCATCCTCGGTTTCGGCAATAATACCGTCGAAAACGTAATCAAAAACCGTTTGATCAGATTTTGGCACAACATCTTGTTCTAAATACCCAATTTGCACACCTGCCAATTGCCATCGTTCACCCGAATCCAATTGCAATTTATTTGTGATGATATTCATCAAGGTCGATTTCCCCGCACCGTTACGTCCGACAAGCGATATCCGCTCACCATCCTTGATATGAAAGGTAAGATCGGTAAAGATTGGCTTGCCATTAAAGGCAATCGCGGCATCTTGGACGGATAGAAGTAAATCAGACATAATGGCTCTTATAATCAAAAAAGCCCCTCTGGTATAGAGGGGCTTTTGAATTTATTCAATTAAGAACAACTACTTGCGGTAACAAGCCTTGTTCATTTCTTCTAAACGGGCAACGCGCTCATTACATGCTGCAAGTTGTGACGCCATGTCACCACCGGCTGTACGTGAGCTGTTTGCGCCAGCATCTGCTGTTGCACATGCTGATAAACCAGCTAATCCAGCGATTAAAACTGTCATTTGGGCGAATTTTTTCATTTTATAGTCCTTGTTAAGTTAAGTTAAGTTAATTTGTTGCTTTAATTATTTACGGTAGCAAGATTTATTCATCGCCATTAAACGATTTTCACGCTCTAAACATACATTTAAAGCATCTGAATTGCCTGCGCGCGTAAAAACTGTGTCTGAAACTGTACCTTCAGATATAGAACCTGCTGTACGTGATCCATATGGCGTCCATGTGTCGCTACTTGCGCATGCTGATAGACCTACTAATCCAGCCACTAATACGGCTGTTTGTGCGAATTTTTTCATTGGTTAACTCCTTTGTTGATTCAATTGCTACACTACAATGCCTAAATGTTCGAAAAATTCAATGATTATTTTAGTTTCCTCGATATTTTTGTATAAAAAGTTGTTTTACAACAACAAAGAAAATCACCGCATACAGCGTTTATTTCGTTAGACAATCGGATTTCAGATAAATATAGTGCGCGGATGGAATTATTTTCTAGAACTATGGTTGGTGAACAAACATATGCTTATCCGTCCAGTAAAGACACACTGCATTGTGATCATATCCATCTCGCTTTAATTGGCGAAGGCGAACATCAAAAGTCAATTCAACATCTTAAAGAAAACGATATTCAAGCTAATGCATATTTGGGTTTTGGTGGAGCAATTAATCTAAGTTATGTTTTGGCTGCAAAACCAAAAATAGTTAGACTATGTGATATAAATCCTTTTCAAACTTTTTTTTGGAAGCAAACCGTTAAAGCCATTCGCCATTTTGAATACAAAAATGATTTCAATGATTTTTTAATAAAAAGTGAAAAAGAATTACCAGCTTTATTAAGATATAATTTTTCAAAATTCCCATTTTCTAAAACAAATGGTTTATCCTCTTATTTTGACACTATACACGGAGCTCAATTGCCATGGGAATCTAAAAAAGGTCCATTCAGGAGTATGGACAGTATTGCGAAATGGTTAGAGAGCAACAATCGTCCAGATTTATTATGGTTTAAACATTACGATGAATTTAGAAATATAATACTTGATGCTGACGTTAGCGCAAGCACAATAGACATTTACGATAGCGCTTCTATAACAGAAATTGCAGACGAGTTAAGGCTGCAAAATCCATTGCAAATTGCTATTTATACTAGTAGCATTGGACGTTTTAGTGATTGGGCAGGACGTAGAGTTAACAATTTAAAACAGAGATTAACTGACAATATTAAATTATTAGAGAGTATTGCGCCACAATCAATCACAATTGATGATCGAGAAATAGTTATAAAAAAACATATCCTCGGAGAAAAAAAAACACTCAGCTTTGAAAGGAGATTAAATGGTATCTGATAGCCCCAATATTCGCACTGGAATATGGAAGGGTGAAATTGGCTCTGAATTTCATTTGCAAATCACAGATGAAAGAGTTTCAGGTCATTTTCAAACAATCCATGGACGTCCATCTTTTAATGAAAAATTTGAAGTTACAGGCTTCACAGACGGAGAACTAATTGGATTTACAGTTCTCTGGAAAAATTATCATTCCGTTACTGCGTGGGCGGGGCGTTATGGTGTAGATGATGAAGGAAGAGAATACATAAAATCATTGTGGCACATCGCTTCAAAATATCGCGACGAGAATAACACTGAACCTACGGAGGAGTGGAATACATTTTTAAGCAATCAGAGTGTACTTTATTTTCACAAGGATGTTGAATGAAATTTGGTATCATTAGAGCGCCAAAAGTGGCACATCAATATATTCAACGTGAAGTGCGAACACATTTTCAAGAAGCCTCATTTATTGATATTGAAACAATTGGTAGTTCCCAAACGTTTTTCGATTTTGATTACATGATTGTTCCTGGAACAGCTGGAGAAGTCTGCCATTATTGGGAATTTATGGTTGAAAATAAAAACAGGATTCAAGAACAAATTCAAACAGGTATGGGTGGATTATTTATTTGTGCTGGAAACTACAGCCTATGGGACATGAATACCTACACAAAAAATGATGGCGAAGTTAGAACAGCAGAAGGAATGGGAATTTTAAAAGGTCATGTTCACGGCCCAATTAAGGATGAAAATGGCACCAATCAAATGCGTGTAGTACCTATTTGTTACAATCATTCTTCAGGTGAAGTGATAGAAACAAAAATGTATTATGATGGCGGCCCAACCATTATGTCTGATGACATTATAAACATTGCGACTTTTAAATCTTTGCCAGCAGGGAATATTGCTATCGGAGCAAGAAAAATAGGTCACGGATTTGTAATATTTTCTAGCGTTTTATTTGATTTGTCTGTAAAAGATATGGCTATACAGGGTTATGAGCAATATCCACAAATAAAAAAACTTGTCGAGGATATGTTACCCTATGAAAAAGATAGAAAAAGAATATCAAACGACATTTTAAGACGAATGCAAAGGCGATTAAACTGATGAAAACGCTAAAACCAATTCACATTATCGGGGGTGGTATGGCGG
>CAYGLI010000049.1:0-12023 GCA_964350795.1 uncultured Micavibrio sp. | reverse complement strand
TACAATAACGTTGCAAGTCGCCAAATATTTTGAGTGTTTAACCACGCCAAGACAATCATCATGCCCATCGCGGGGACAAGAAAAACAATATGGCGTATTAGAAAATGATATCCATCCAACCCTATACGAGTTGCAACTGATGGGCTGGCCGTTCCAACCATCACAACCCCAAACAACGCCAATGCGACAATAATCATCAGGCTTTGACGATCAATAGAAAGCCACCATCGAATGAATGGATTGCTAGTACGTGGAGAGAGATTATTCAACATTTCACTATTCTACATCAGTTATGATGATGGTAAAGTTAATCTATGATTTTGATGCCATCCCCCAATTTTAACGATCGCCCAAAGGGCATGGATATCACATCCATTATTATTCATTACACAGGTATGAAAACATGCACCGATGCACTCAACAGGCTGTGCGACGCTGCGTCACAGGTTAGCGCGCATTATCAAATTGATTTGGACGGCACAATTTATAACCTTGTCGATCCAACCAATCGCGCATGGCATGCTGGTGTATCATCATGGGGCGGTCATTCCAATTTCAATGATTTTTCAATTGGTATTGAATTGGTGAATAAGGGGCATGAATTTGGATATCATCCATTTCCTGACACACAAATTGATGCCCTTATTGGATTAATGCACGCTTTATTTAAACAATTCCCTATCGATCCACGGCTGGTGTTAGGGCATTCCGATATTGCACCCGACCGTAAACAAGATCCAGGTGAATTATTCCCATGGAATCGATTGATTGCAGAAAATCTTGCAATTCGTGCCTAACCCGTGCATATCTAATCTTATGTGATCGGAAGGTCGGGCAATCGCCTGCCTTCGCTTCACTATGACGCGACAAGCCTATTTAATATATGGGCAAAGCCACGCCATAGCGAAGCGTAGGTGGGAGGAAAGTCCGGACATCACAAAGAGAAAACAGCGGGTAACGCCCGCCCGGGGTAACCCGAGGGAAAGTGCAACAGAAAATAAACCGCTCGTCGTTGCCTAGGCAATGGCGTAGTAAGGGTGAAATGGTGCGGTAAGAGCGCACCGCGTTGGTGGTAACATCAATGGCAGTGTAAACCCTGTTCGATGCAAGCCCAAATAGGCGTTTCATATGATGTATCTTTGCATCGAAACGCGGGTAGGGCGCACGAGGTGATTGGCGACAATCACCCCAGATGAATGATTGCCGCCGTTTCCCCACCTTGGTGGATCAGGAACGCGCACAAAATCCGGCTTATAGACCTTCCGATCTATTTTTGTTTTTACGTCACGGTTATCTATAAACGTCCCTGAACTCTTGATTAAACAGCCATCGCGCTTCGGTAAAATGCCGAACACACAACATGTCCATGCATTTTACGAAGGCGAGACGCATTTTTTAGTGTCTCTTTCAGGTTTCTCTCAATTTTTTTCTCTTTAATAATCGAGGCAAAAATCGCCCACTGAAACCCAATCAGATTTACCAAAAATAATAGTCCTAATAATAATGTCATTTCTTTTCACTTCCCCAAGTATTTTTTAACATATGGTATATTTATAACGCACTATTATGGGAAAAGTCAAGAAAAAATGTTTATTATCAATGACTTAATATTTAATAAACATAAAGTTGGTATTTTATAAATTAACATAAAGAAAACCGCCCTACAATGGTAACCATGATATGAATATTTATTTAATTTTGTTAAATTATTACCATGCACGATACAAAAACTATCGATTTTGAACAATTTTACCAATTCTCTGGTGAAAACAACGGCCAAGGCGTTGCCATGGCGACGTTATTTATAGAGCAGGCACAGAATTATCATGAAGAATTCCAAATTGCCTATCGTAACAATGATAATCATGAATGGCACGATGTCGCTCATAAAACAAAAGGCATGGCGGGTTTTTCTGGCGCAGTCAAATTACAAAATATTTGCAAAATTGCACAAAATAAGTCCCAATCCTCAAAGCAAGAAAAGAGAAACATTCTCGATCTTATTACCGTTGAAATTAAATCAGCGATTAATGAATTTCAAATTTATATAGAACAACAAAAACACTGATGGAATATTACCCTAGCAGCCGTTTTGATTACGCCCATGCGCTTAAAAAAAACGTCATAGAAAACGCTTACCAATGGCGATGTCTGCATTTGGAATTTAAAGATTTACCTGAAAGCACAAATCTGGAAAAACTCTCTGAAAAGATTTTTAAAATTTTTAACAGCCTTGATGGGTGTTTTTATTTTGACCCTCGCGCCCGTATCAGTATTTTTTGCAAAATGGGTGAAACCGTTATCGTTGATGATATTGCGTATAAAATCAAAAACCTTATCAAAGGTGATTTTATGTGCCGCATCGGGGAACAGAGCATTTTGGGTAATGGTGTTATTTCCCTACAATTTTTATTCTCACCAACATCCAGTGAACAACAAAAATTATCACAAGAATTCATCTTGCAAGAACGTCTTAACCGTCAAAATGATATTATTATGATAGTTGAGGATGATTTATTTGCCCGTAACATCGCCAAAAATGCCCTACAAAGCAAATTTAAGGTTATTGAGGTCAGCGACGGGGCAAAGGCAACGCAGGAATATTTATCGTGCTCGCCTGATGTTTTGTTTCTGGACATTCACCTGCCCAATAAAAAAGGCCCACAAATTTTAAAGGAAATTATGGATGTGGACCCTCAGGCCTATGTCATTATGTTGAGCGCCGATGCCGCCAAAGAACGCGTTATGGATTGCATTAAAATGGGCGCAAAGGGATTTATCGCCAAACCATTTCGCGGTGAAAAATTATATGATTACATCCGCAAATGCCCCACCATTCGGGTTTATTGCTAACACTTCAAACATCCACCTTAACCACGGTAAAACCGCCGCCCCATAAGGGCGGTTTTTTATATCTGTGTATAAACAATGAATTTTGTATAGAAAAAATTGACATCCCATCTTATCCCATGCTATCCCATATATATCCACACATGATCATGGGGGTGTTTAAGGGCACTTTAGATATCCCCATGTATCAGTTTTTGTGGATGTTCGAACAAAATATAATGTGTGGTGGCTTTTGTGGGATTATTCCTATCAACAACAATTAATAAATTGGATAAAAAGGGGCGCGTTTCCGTGCCCTCGAATTTCCGCGCCGCACTCTCCACTGAATCTTTTCAAGGGATTATTTTATTTCAATCCTATATGCACCCAGCCATCGAGGGTGTGGGCATGTCGGCCATGGAACAATTAAGCCAACGCATTGATAATAATTTCGATTTTTTCTCAGATAATCACGATGACATGGCGACCATTTTATTTGGTGAATCCATCCAATGTGGGTTTGACGGTGATGGACGCATCACCCTACCCCAAAATTTTATCGACTTTATGGGCATTGAGGATCAAATCGCCTTTGTTGGTTTAGGTCAAAAATTCCAAATCTGGAAACCCGAAACATTCGAGGCCCGCAAAGCCGAGGCACGCGCAACATTAAAAGATAAAAAAATTACTTTGCCTAAAGGTGGTCATCATGAATGATAAACCTCATATTCCCGTGATGATGACTGAGGTTTTAGATGCCCTATCCCCCGTTGATAACGAAACATATATCGATGGCACATTTGGCGCAGGTGGCTACACGTCCGCAATATTGGATAGCGCGAAATGCAATGTCATTGCCATTGACCGCGATCAAACGGCCATTCAAAATGGCCAAACGATTGTTGAGGCATACAAGCCCCGCCTTAAATTAATTCAAAACACATTTGGACAAGTTGCCGATTGTGTTGACGGCAAAATCGATGGCTTTGTCTTGGATATTGGCGTGTCATCCATGCAATTGGATCAGGCGGAGCGTGGATTTTCATTTATGCGTGATGGGCCATTGGATATGCGTATGGGCGAGGGTGAAACCGCGGCTGAGCTGATTGCGCGTATCGATGAAAATGATTTGGCGGATATTATTTATAAATATGGCGAAGATAGAAAATCTCGTAAAATTGCCAAGGCTATTGTTAACGCACGTGATAACGCCCCCATTGAAACCACATTACAATTGGCGGGTATTGTTGAAAAGGCCACGCCGCGTAAATGGGGGGACAAAATACACCCTGCCACCCGTACGTTTCAGGCATTGCGTATCGCCGTGAATGATGAATTGGGTGAGTTAGAGCGCGCGCTAAACGCGTCCATCGATATTTTAAAAACGGGTGGGCGATTGATTGTTGTGACCTTTCATTCACTTGAAGATCGCATTGTAAAAAATTTCCTCCGCGACCATACGGATCGTATAGAATCAACAAATAAATATGCAACCGAAGACAAACCCGTGACACAACCCTTTAAACTTATCTCTCGTAAGGCCATATTGGCGACCAAGGATGAGGCTGCAATTAACCCTCGTGCGCGGTCGGCCAAATTACGCGCCGCCATACGAACGGAGGTCGCGGCATGAAATATATAAAAGATTACGCCCTTATTATCACCATGGGATTGGCCGTTATTTTATCGGGTGGAACATTAATGGTGGTTAGCCAAAATGTTTATGAAACACAGCGCGCCATCCAAGAGATGGATCGTGAGGCGATGATGACAGAATGGGAAATTCGCGCCCTGAATGCCGAGTTAGCCTTTTTAACAAGACCCGAGCGATTGGAACAAATCGCATCCGCTATAACCTATTCAATATCACCATCCATGGGTGATGATATTTTGGTTGTGTCCCCTGTCTCACTCTCATCTATGATGCCGTCACCCTCTCGTGGTGATAACATCATTCTCCCTGACCGCAAACCTGCGGTGTCATATCAGCGTGTTTCCGCGCCAATCCCCTCTCGTCCACAACAAACAACATCGTCACAAGATTTTTCATCCCTCCTCAACAGTATCGGAGGATCTGAATGAGTTTATTTCGCAGATGGAATAAAAATATTGCGCATATTGTCTCTGCCAAGGGTGAGGCGATTGATATTGGTCGCACACGGTTAAAAATCATTCGTTCCTTGTGTCTTGTCTTATTTGCCTTCGTAATTATTCGCGTTGGCGATTTAACATTATTGCAAACTCCACAAGAACCCGTAAACGATTACATCACCTCAAAGGCAGATGGTATATTTGAGAGACGCGACATTATTGACCGTAACGGTGTTTTATTGGCAACAACATTAGAGGTTGCGTCACTCTATGCCGACCCGACATTAATTGATAACAAGGCCTATATCGCCAATCAATTACAACAAATATTGAAGATTGATAATCCATTAGATAAATTGGATAAAAAAGGCCGTTTTATATGGATTAAACGTGGCATTACTCCCGATGAACATTACGCAATCAATGCGCTTGGATCACCTGGATTGGCGTTTCGAACAGAAACGCGCCGGTTTTACCCCCAAGGGGACAAGGCCGCGCATTTGGTTGGCTATACATCCGTTGATGGCAAAGGTTTAGCAGGAATTGAACTACAATATAACTCTGTCCTTCAAAAGGCATCCGCCCAACCATTGCAATTAAATATGGATGTGCGCGTCCAATATGCACTTGCAAAATCCCTCAAACAACAAATGCGTGATTTCAAGGCAAAGGCCGCAACAGGCGGGGTAATTGATATTGAAACGGGCGAGGTTATTGCCGCGGTATCCCTTCCTGATTTCGATCCCCATCATGCAGGAAAAGCCACAGACAATGCACGGTTTAATCGCTTTGCCGTTGGCGTTTATGAAATGGGATCAACATTCAAATTATTTTCAACCGCGGGATATATTCAGGAAACGGGGAAATCCTATTCTCAAACATTTGATGCGCGCGAACCGTTAAAGGAAGGGCGTTTTACAATCAACGATTTCCATGCCGAAAAACGTATTTTGACCCTGCCTGAGGTTTTCATTCATTCATCCAATATTGGCTCCGCCCTCATGGGGCGAGGTATGGGCACCAAGGCCATGCAGGATTTCTATCGTGATTTAGGGTTTATGGATCGCCTTGATGCCGATTTTCCATCACTCGCTAAACCCCTGACACCAAAACCATGGCGCGATATTAATACATTAACAACCGCCTATGGACATGGTATCGCCGTATCGCCATTGCATGTTTTACAGGCCACGGCGACAATCGTGAACGGCGGCATGACACCCCAATTATCATTCGTCAAAAAACCGCGCGATATCAACGCCATTCAATCCCGTGTTTTGTCGGCCTCGACAGCGCATAAAATGCGCCAACTTCTCCGCCTGAATGTCACACATGGATCTGGAGAGAAGGCCGATGTAGCGGGATATATGGTTGGCGGAAAAACAGGAACATCCGAAAAACCATCCGCAACAGGTGGATATGATAAAGATAAATTATTATCATCCTTTATTGGTGTTTTCCCCGCACATGAACCAAAATACGCCATTTTGGCAATTTTGGATGAACCCCAAGGAAACAAAAAATCATTCGGTTTTGCAACAGGCGGATGGACGGCCGCGCCCGTTGTTGGGAACGTGATTGCCGATATGACGCGTGTGATGGGTATGGCGCCCGATATGAACGCCCCTGATTTAACAGCAGGATTAGACCGTTACTTAAAAAAAGACAACCCTAATTTCAGTCCTGCGAGTTTTCAGCAATGATGGACGTTATACAAAATATCAAAGGGTTAAGTGCCGATACACGTGATATAAAAAGCGGGTATTTATTTGCGGCGTTAAAGGGCACGCGATTTAATGGACGTGATTTTATCGACCAAGCCATCATGAATGGCGCAACCCATATTTTGGCTGAAAAAGGCACAAACGTGTCCGGCGCGCAATTAATCGAAAGCGATAATCCACGCCGCGATTTTGCATTATTGGTATCCTCCTTTTACGGCGCGCAACCCGATAATATTGTCGCGGTCACAGGCACCAACGGCAAAACGTCTGTTGCCGATTTTATTCGCCAGATATTCGAGATGTTGGATTTAAAATCGGCATCGCTTGGCACACTTGGTTTGGTGTCCAAACATGCCAAGGGGTATAATGTCATGACGACGCCCGATCCAGTTCAATTACACAGTTTATTATCCGACCTTCGATCCGTTGGGGTTGACCATTTGGCGATGGAGGCATCATCGCATGGCCTTGATCAATATCGTTTAGACGGTGTTCAAATTAAGGTTGCGGCGTTCACAAATTTATCCCAAGACCATTTGGATTATCACGGTGATATGGAGACCTATTTTAAAGCCAAAGAGAGATTATTCGCTGATATTTTACCTGAGGGCGGAATTGCGGTTGTGAATATTGATGATGAATGGGGACAAAAAATAAACACCCCTAACGCCATCACATACGGCCAAAATAAAAACGCGGCCTTACGTCTTATATCCCAAAAACCAAGCTCAACAGGGCAAGATATTCAAATTCAATATGGGGATGATGTTCATAATATCCACCTACCCCTTATCGGTTTATTTCAGGCGTATAACGCACTATGTGCCGCCGCATGTTGTATCGGTTTGGGGTTGAATAAAAATGATGTCTTTTCGTGTCTTACAAAATTAAAGGGTGTCAAAGGGCGGGTTGAGTTGGCCTCATCCATTCAAGATCGCGCCGCTTATATTGATTACGCCCACACACCCGATGCGTTAGAAAAGGTTTTGACCGCCCTTCGCCCTCATGTATCTGGACGATTAATATGCGTGTTTGGTGCGGGCGGTGACCGCGATAAATCCAAACGCCCACAAATGGGACGCGTTGTTTGTGAGCATGCGGATATTGCCATCATCACCGATGACAACCCACGTACCGAAGATCCAGATAAAATACGAAACGAAATTTTCTCGGCCTGTTCTAGCGCCGAAAATATCGGAGGCCGCGGTGAGGCAATCACCCATGCGGTTTCCATTCTCAATGCCGGAGACGTTCTTCTGGTGGCCGGAAAAGGCCACGAGCAAGGGCAGACCATCGGCACAACCACCCACCCTTTTGACGATTTAACCGAAACACAAAAAGCCATGGAGGCGAAGTACAAATAAATGACTGAAATTTTATGGAGCGCGACCGAGGTCGCAAAGGCCACAGGCGGACGCCTTGTGGGTGGTGATAATTGGGGCGCAACAGGATTGCAAATGGACAGCCGCGAAATCACAAAAGGCGATTTATT
The DNA here is from genome assembly GCA_964350795.1 of uncultured Micavibrio sp. Taxonomy (GTDB): domain Bacteria; phylum Pseudomonadota; class Alphaproteobacteria; order Micavibrionales; family UBA1664; genus UBA1664. Next base: position 3,887 of record CAYGLI010000049.1, on the reverse strand, counting down.
TATCGCCATGATTGGCGAAGAAGGCGGTATGGACGGCCATGATTTCGCACAATCAGCCGTTGATAATGGCGCGGTGGCCGTCATCGTTTCACGTGAATTAAACATTAATATACCTCAAGTAATTGTTGAAGATACCTTTTTAAGCCTCAGAGATTTAGGGCAATACGCACGTGCGCGCGCGTCCTTACAAAATGTCATTGGTATTACAGGATCGGTCGGAAAAACAGGTGTTCGCAATATGGTTGATGCGGCGTTTCAGGGAAATCAATTACACACGCATGCATCGATTAAATCATATAACAATCATGTTGGCGTGCCCTACACATTGGCAACGATGAAATCATCAACTGATGTTTTGGTATCTGAAATTGGTATGAATCACGCCAATGAAATCACACCACTATCCAAACAAGTTCAACCTGATATCGCCATCATCACATCAATCGCCGAGGTTCATATTGAAAATTTCGATGATGGTATAGAGGGCATCATCCGCGCCAAATCAGAAATTTTTGACGGAATGGATTTTAATGGTATTGCCATTTTGCCCCATGATAATGACCATTACGGTGCCATGGTTGCCAATGCAAAAACAGCGGGTTTACAACACATTTATTCCTTTGGTGAACATGATAAGGCCGATGCACGATTGGTTGACTGTATCTTGGCGGCCAATGGCACACGCGTCACCGCAAAAATTATTGACGATCATGTTGAATACACATTACAGATTGCCGGAAAACATATGGCCATCAATTCATTATCAGCATTACTTGCAGTAAAACTTGCGGATGGTGATGCTCATGCCGCGGCCAAGGCCTTGGAAAAAATTGAACCGATTGAGGGGCGTGGAAATCGGGAAATTGTCGGTGACAACATCACGCTTATCAATGAATCTTATAACGCATCACCAATTGCCATGAACGCCGCATTCAAGGTTATGGCGATGGTTGACCCAGGGCGCGGTGGGCGCCGCATTGCGGTTTTAGGCGACATGTTGGAATTGGGAAAACGCGCACGTGACATGCACGAGGGATTGGCCATGCCCCTACAGGCCGCGGGTGTTGACCTTCTCTATTGCTGTGGCAAAGACATGAAATCACTCTATGATAAAATGCCCCTCGCCAACCAAGGGGCACATAAAGAAACATCCAAGGAATTGGCACAAATTATACCTGATGTTCTAACGCCTGGTGATGTTGTCCTTGTCAAAGGGTCTTTAGGCAGTAAAATGAAAACGATTGTCGAGGCCATGCGCTCGATGGGCTAATAAAAATAACGAAAGAAAAACATGCTCTATAACCTTCTTTTTCCGCTCGCGGATGATTTTCAAATATTCAATTTATTTCGCTATCTAACATTCCGTACAGGTGGGGCGGTGATGACGGCATTGATTATCAGTTTTATCATTGGGCCAAGGATGATTAATACCCTAAGGAAACGTCAGGGAAAGGGGCAACCCATTCGTGCCGACGGCCCCGAGGGTCACTTTACCAAGGTTGGCACGCCAACTATGGGTGGATTAATGATTTTATTATCCGTGACCATATCAACATTATTATGGGCGGATTTAACCAATGCGTTTGTATGGTATGCCTTGCTAGTGCTTGTGGGGTTTGGATGTATCGGTTTTGCCGATGATTATTTAAAATTGACCAAACGATCATCTGATGGATTACCAGGGCGGTTAAAAATTTTGTTTCAATTTTTAATTGGGGGCGGCGCGATTTTAGGAATTATGCATGCGATGCCTGATACACAAGCAACAAGCGTTGCTCTGCCCTTCTTCAAAGATTTTATGATTGATTTAGGGTGGTTCTTCATTCCATTCGCGCTGATCGTCCTCATCGGATCATCCAATGCGGTAAATTTAACTGATGGCTTGGATGGGCTTGCTATTGTCCCTGTGGCCATTGCCGCCGCATCATTTGGATTAATTGCCTATCTTGCTGGCAATATCAAATTTTCGGATTATCTTGGTATTCAATATGTTGTTGGGTCTGGTGAAATGGCCATTTTATGTGGTGCGTTGATTGGCGGTGCGATGGGATTCTTATGGTATAACGCACCACCCGCCGCGGTCTTTATGGGTGACACAGGATCGCTTGCCCTTGGCGGTGTTTTGGGTGCGATTGCGGTGATTACAAAACATGAATTGGTATTGGCCATTATAGGTGGATTATTCGTCCTTGAGGCCGTGTCGGTTATTGTGCAGGTGGTATCATTCAAATTAACGGGCAAGCGCGTGTTTCGTATGGCACCCATCCATCATCACTTTGAAAAAAAGGGATGGTCAGAGAGCACGATTGTTATCAGATTTTGGATAATCGCGGTTGTGCTTGCCATGATTGGGCTTTCTACGCTAAAACTCAGATAGCATGATTAATTTAAACTTTGCGAAAAACAAAACCTACTATGTTGTGGGGTTGGGGAAATCCAACCGCGCGGTCATTAAGGCCTTGCAAAAGGTCGAGGCCGATATTCGCGTGTGGGACGACAATGCGGATAACTTATCAGCCTATGACCAAAAGGTCATTTGCCCGTTGGATAAGGCACCATGGTCAAAAATAAAGGCCGTGATTGTATCCCCCGGCATTGCACCAACCCATGAAATTGTCAAAACCGCAAAGGATAAAGATATTCCCGTTATTTGTGATATCGATTTATATTGTCAATCCGAACCAAAATCACAGATTATTTCGATTACAGGAACAAATGGAAAATCAACGGTTACGGCCTTGATTAATCATATCCTTGGTGATAATTCACAAATGGGTGGCAATATTGGTATGCCCGTCATGAATTTAAAAAACCGCGCACATTATACGGTTTTGGAATTGTCATCCTATCAATTGGACTATTCGCCGAATTTAAAATCTGATGTGGCTATCCTGCTCAACATCACGCCAGACCATTTGGATTGGCATGGCGACATGGACCATTACGTCACTGCAAAATCAAAAATATTTAATCATGCCGAAACAAAAATAATTTCAATTGACGACGCTTATTCAAAATCAATTTTTGAAAAATACAGCGATGCTCAACCATTATCCATTTACGGTGATGAGTTGCCTTTTACGCCATCTCATTTCACACGATTAAAGGGTGATCATAATATTCAAAATATGTTGGCGGCCTATATGGCGTGCCAATCGCTTGGCATTAAGCACGATATCATTATCGAGCGAATGAAATCATTCGAGGGATTGGAACACAGGCAATATTTGGTGCGTGTCATTAACGGCATTCCCTATATTAATGATAGCAAGGCCACCAATGCAGAAGCCACAAAAATGGCGTTAAACGCCTATAAAAATATTCTATGGATTGCGGGTGGCCTTGCCAAAGACGGCGGATTAAAGAACTTAGCCCAAAATTTAGAAACCGTTCAAAAAGCCTATCTATATGGTGATGCCCGCGAAGAATTCGCAAAATTCTTAAATAATCATGGCATTGAAATCATGTTGTTTGAAACATTGGAACAGGCAACAGAACAAGCCCACAAAGACGCACAATCCATGCGCGGTGAACCGTCCGGCACCCCAACGGTTTTATTATCACCGGCCTGTGCATCCTTTGACCAATATCCAAATTTTGAAGTCCGTGGCAATCACTTCGTTGATTTAGTGAATGATTTAGACGAAGAATAAAATTCTATAAACTACAAAATTGTCCTGAATTTGCGGCGGTTCCGTATAATCTGAACACAGTTGAAATGTTACTTTTATTATCAAAACCAGAATGAAATGATGAACATGATTGATGCGAGGAATAAGATGCAACCTGATATGAAGAGGTAGTAACGGTATTTGCCATCGCAACAACCTCGCCAAAAGGTAAGAAATAATTGGCGATAACCGCAAAATAAACAACATATAATTACT
>CAYGLI010000048.1:0-12401 GCA_964350795.1 uncultured Micavibrio sp. | reverse complement strand
TCCTTTATAGGGGGTGGGACATTCCATTTTGGGGGGTGTTTGACATCGGATTTAAAGCCAATACAAAAAATGTCGAAATTATTGAGGTACACCACAGAAAACAGAAAAACGCCGATATTATTAATAACGGCGATTACACAAGGCTCTCATAATCAATTAAACCTCGATATCAACCGCGCGAAATAACGCTTCTTGCATTTCGGACGTTGTTTTAACAACCAGTGCGTTTGCAGTGTAATTATTCTCATTAATCTTGATATCAACGATATCTTCCAAAACCTCACTGCCTCGTTGTGGGTTGGCGATGTTATCGGCGGCCTTGGCCACATTTAATGATGATTTTTGCAATCCTTGGATTGCGTTTCCTAATGCCTCTATCATATTTCAATGATATCATGATTTTCTTAATGTCTTTTTAATTTTAGTTGGTATTATAGATGTATGAAAATTTTACCTCTATGCGTTGCTATCGTCCTGATTTCGGGATGCTCTACACAAACAAATTCATTCAGCACAATGATGGATAATGTCATCCCAGATAATTGGGCGTTTATGAAGGAATGGCATCCATCCCATTGGAAAGGACAGGATTATAAAGCATCAATTAATCCAGAGGCATCAATCATGCGCCTATCAACCGATGCCAATGAATCGATGTTTGCTAATTCGGGTGCGGTTTCACCCATGGAATTCATTGAGAATTTGAAACAAGCCCGCATTATTAAACGTGTTTATAACCCCGAATTCGGTTTTTTCTGGGATCGCCATGTCGCCAATGAAGTTGTTGTCGAATTAGACCATAATTTTTATACATTATCCTATGCTGATCAAATGATTGTCACCGACATGATCTCACGCGCCTACCAAAAACGCCATTATGCCCTAAAAGATGCCAAAACCCAAAAAATCGTGGGTCAGATCACGCCAGAGGGATTTCATTTATTTTAATTAGCCAAAGGTGAATGAAAAATTCTCCAAGAAAAACGCGGAATATAAGAAAAAAGCACCAATCAAAATAAATCCAATGGACGTGAATATATTAATTCGTTTCACAAAATTTGTATCCGATAATGCTTCTTTCACCTGAGTGACCAATGTAATAAGCAGAATATCAGCCATATTGCCGCAAACGATAATGATAAATATCCCAGCCAAAATATCATTGAGCCCAAGCGTTCCTAACTCCATGAAACTAGGCACTATTCCCAAGAAAAAGAAAATTGTAATCGGATTTGCCAGTGTCATGACAACCCCAATCATGTAATTTTCAACAAAGGCCTTTTTGTTGGATTGATCAACACGCCCTTGCCATACGCCCTTTTCAATATTGGATAAACCTTTATAGCCCAAATATAATAAATAAAGCCCACCAATCAATTTAAAATAAAACCCAATTGATTCCATGATCACCTGCGCCAATGTCGCACCAACGCCGGCAATGATAAAATAAAACACAACCGTGCTGGTGGCGCCCATTGTAAAAAACCACGCAGGAAAAAAGCCATCATTCAATGCGCGGGTAATTTTCATCGCCTGATTTGGCCCCGGTTTGATATAGAGCAAAATAATGGATATCGCGAAAATAAGTCCTGTTTCAATTGTCACGGGGTTGTCTCGCTCAATTTCATAATATAATCCCATTCAGATTTGCGGACAGGGCCAACGGATAGGCGCATTTGTTTTAATAATGACATTTCGGATAATTTTGGATCGGCCTTAATTTTCGCCAAGGTTACGGGTTTATTGACGGGCTTTATCGCCTTGAAATCAACCATACCAAATCGGCCTTTTTCATCCGATGGATCGGGGTAATATCCACTTGCCACCTCGACAATACCAACGATTTCTTTGCCTTCGTTGGAGTGATAGAAAAAGGCCAAATCACCCAATTCCATGGCCTTCATATTGTTTGATGCCTGATAATTACGCACGCCGTCCCAATGTTCGACGCCCTTTTTCACATGGTCGTCCCAACTCCATTTATACGGTTCAGATTTTATAAGCCAATAGTGCATGGAACTATTCTATAGATTTCAAAAATCAATTCCAGAGTAAAATAATGAGACTAAAACTCTACCCCTTAACCTTCGCAAACGGCCTGTCTAACAATTGTTCGACTCCTTTTTCCAATGGCATACCCTCGCACAAAACCTGATAAACGGTTTCGGCAATCGGCATATCAACGGCATTTTTATAAGCCAATTTTTTTAACGCCTCGGCGGTATGCACGCCTTCGGTCACGGATTTACGCTCCGCCATAATATCCTCTAGCGTGCGTCCCTCGCCCAACATTGCACCCAGCGAGAAATTGCGTGATTGCATCGATGAACAAGTCAACATCACATCCCCAAACCCGCACATCCCCATTAATGTTTTTTCATTCGCACCCATGGCCTTGGCCAATCTGCCCATTTCAGCAATCCCACGTGTAATCAACGCCGCCTTGGCATTTTCACCCATTTTCATGCCGTATAAGGCGCCACAGGCAATGGCCAAAACGTTTTTAACCGCCGCGGCGATTTGTGCCCCCAAAATATCGGTTGTGACATAAGGGCGAAAATTACGGCATCCTAAATCATTCGCCAATTCCTTGGCCTTATCCTTATCCGCACATGCAATTGTAACGCCTGTAGGCAGCCCTAGCGCAACCTCGCGCGCAAAACATGGTCCTGTCATCACCGCAGGGATGGCATTTGGAATTGTCTCACTCAAAACCTCAGATAACATTTGCCCCGATTCTATTTCAATGCCTTTGGAACAAATAACAATTGGTTTCCCGTCCAACGATTCATGGCGCAATCCCTCTAATGTGGAACGCGTATATTGGGCGGGGGTGACAATCAAAATAATATCCATACCATGCAGGTCAGACAGACTGTTCGTTAGTTTAATATTCGGGTTTAATTGAACACCCGGAAGGTACATTTCATTTTCTTGGGTGGATTCGATGGATTTGATAACATCCGCCTCGCGTGCCCATAATGTGACATCGCGCCCTGCCTCAGCCTGAATATGTGCCAAGGCCGTTCCCCATGCCCCTGCGCCAACTACACCAATTTGTTTTGTCATTTATCATCCTTTATTTTTAATTCTTATAATTTATTCGTTCACGCAGAGAGCGCAATGAAGACGCAAAGCGCGCAGAGTTCTTTTATAAATCATTGGCCTGCAATCCATTTGCAAATCTGTGATATCCATCCATCAATCTTGGTGCGCCGAAATTGATAAGCAATCCTAATGGAAATTGTGTTAACTTTAAATAGGTTAAAATTTGAGCCTTGTGAACCGATCCCATTTTTTCTAATGATTTTACTTCAATAATTATTTTATTATCCACGATGATATCTGCTCTAAAACCACTTTCAAATTTGATATCTTCATATTCAACTGGTAAAACAACTTCTTTCGCACAAATAATATCGCGTTTTTGTAATTCATAAATAATACAATCTTGATAAACGCTCTCTAATAATCCAGGCCCCAATGTTTTATGAATTTTCAAGCATGCTTTCAGGATTTCTTCTGATAGTTTCATATAAATCTAATGCGTCCTCTGCGTCTTCTCTGCGATCACTGCGTGAACGATTTTTACCTTTTTAAATCTTCTAGTGGCCATCGTGGGCGGGCTTTGACGCTCATATCGTCAATCCATCCGCGTTGAAGGCGCTCTATCCCTGCCCATGCGATCATCGCGCCATTATCCGTACATAATTCTGCGGGCGGTGCAGTAAAAATCATATCATATGCACCTGTCAAGCGTGTAAGATTTTCTTTAATCGTTACATTCGCCGCAACACCGCCACCAGAAACAATATGAGTTGGTTTATCCCCAATATTTCCGTATCGCGATTGAAAGATTGCGATGGCATTTTGAACACGGTCAACCATGACATCTGCCACCGCATCCTCCATCGCCGCAGCCAGCCTAATTTTATCGCTTTGAGTCATGTCATCCGTCACATGTTTTAACACGGCGGTTTTTAACCCAGAGAATGAAAAATCGCATCCATCGCGGCCTTTTAATGGGCGGGGCAATTGGTATTTCAACTTAGCGGCCTTGCGGTCCGTGAATTGGTTGGCCAATTCGGCAACATATTTCCCACCAGGGAATGGCAAGCCCAACATACGCCCGACCTTATCAAAACATTCCCCCACGGCATCATCCAATGTTGTACCCAATAATTCGTAATTGCCTAAATCATGAGCAATCAAAATTTGTGTATGCGCCCCCGACACCAATAAAACCAGATAGGGAAACTCAACATCATCGGTCAGGCGTGGCGATAATATATGTCCCTCAAGGTGATTAACGCCCATAAAGGGTTTGTTGGCCATACAGGCCATGGTTTTCCCTGCCATCATACCCACAATCACACCGCCAATCAGGCCAGGGCCACAGGTTGCCGCAATACCATCAAGGTCATTCAATGATACACCCGCGCCGTCCAATGCCATTTGCACAATCATTTCAATTTGTGTCATATGCGCGCGTGCGGCAATTTCGGGAACAACACCGCCAAACCGTGCATGATCTGATATTTGGCTGGATATAATATTGGATAATATCTGTCCATCATCGGTTACAACCGATGCCGCCGTTTCATCACATGAGCTTTCTATCCCTAAAACACGCATATTACTTAAATTTACTCTTTTCTTTTTATCTCAAGAGTTTTATCAAAGGATAAGAGAAAACAAAACAGAATAATAATTACGTATGAAAATCGGAACAAGAGGCAGCAAACTTGCCCTGATACAAGCCCAGAAAATAGTCGAAACAGTCAAATGGCATCACCCCGATGAACATGTTGAAATTGTGGTCATCCAAACATCGGGCGATTGGAAACCATCGCACGGTGAAACCCTGTTATCCGAAGTTGAGGGTGGGAAAGGATTATTTGCCAAGGAAATTGAAATGGCATTAATGGATGGACGCATTGATGTTGGCGTTCATTCTCTTAAGGACGTTCCGACATTTATGCCCAAGGGGTTAATAGTTAAGCATGTTATCAAACGCGAAGACGCCCGCGATGCCTTTATTTCACTTAAGGCTCACTCACTGGATGAATTGCCTGAAGGCGCAATTGTTGGAACATCATCTATGCGCCGCAAGGCGATCATTTTATCACGCCGCCCTGACCTTAAAATCGTTCCCCTGCGTGGAAATGTCGATACACGACTACAAAAATTAAAGGATGGGCAAGTTGACGCGACAATTTTAGCCGCGGCTGGGTTACATCGTATGGGATTAGATGACGAAATTGCATCTTATATAGAACCAGAATCAATGTTACCTGCCGTATGTCAGGGTATTATCGCGATGGAAACACGAGAAGATGATTTCCGCGCCAATACTCTGTTGGATAAAATTCATGATAAGGAAACAGGGATGATTGCCATTGCCGAGCGCGCATTATTGGCCGTGCTGGATGGGTCATGCCGCACGCCAATTGGGTCTTATGGTCAATGGGTGAATGCAAAGACTATGCGCCTACGCGGGCTTGTTTGTTCACCCGATGGTACAGAAATTTATAAAGCCGAAGAAACAGTTATTGTAGACAATAATGACGATGCCCATGCATTGGGATTACGCGTTGGACAGGCCATCAAGGCAAAAACACCAAAGGAATATTTACAAGTTCATGGTTAAGGTTTTAATCACCTGTACGTCTCCGCGATGTGATGATTATGTGTCTGATTTAAATCTAAAAAACATTAATGCCACTGCCATTCCTGCATTAATTGTACGTCATCTTGATACACCCAAACCAGATGGCGATTTTGATGCCATGCTTGTAACCTCACATCACGCAAAGATTAATGATTTACCCGATTTAAAAACCATAGAGATTGCGATGGGCGATAGTGGTATTCATGATTTGGATTTATCAAATTATCAGAATATTCTCTATCCTTGCGCCACACAGCCAACATATATTCCAGATAACTGCACGCCTTGGCCTGTATATGAAACACAACCTCATCCCGATTTTAAAATAGATGACGATATCGACATTGTTTGTGTCTTTTCAATTAAGAGTGCAAAAATAATTGAACCGTTATTGAAACCCCATCATATTGTTTTATGCCTGTCACAAAATATTGCTGATAACTTTAAAAATTCTCATATTCAAAAACTTGCGGTTTGTACGTGCCCACGCTATGATGACATGATTTTATTGATTTTAAAGGAAGTTGAGGCACATACATGACACATACAGATGGATTAAAAGACGTTGAAACATTGATTAACCGATTTGGCGGTATGCGCCCCATGGCGCGCAAGGTTGATGTGCCTGTCTCCACCATTCAGGGATGGAAAAAACGCGATCACATTCCATCTGACCGCGTTGATGAAATCACCCGCGCCGCCAAGGCCAACCATATATCATTGGATGGGTTTGATGTATCAATCGCCAATACAGCCAATGAAAATGCCCAACCGCCAGCACCTGAAAAACCAGTTGTCGCACCAACACAATCCCCCGTTGCGCCAAAAATGGTGAACGCACCACGCAATGACCATGCGACAACACAAAAATATTCATTGGACGCGCGGCAAATTAAACGCGATGCGGTGAAACGGTCTGTTGTCACAACCGTATCAATCTTGGCGATTCTTGGTGGAATTGGGTATTTCTTATTTGGAAATGAAGCCAAAGAGATTGCCAATGTTGCAACCAATCAAAACCAAATTGAAACACGTTTAAACAGCTTTGAAACAACAGTCACAGATGGTTTGAATGCTTTAAATGATCAGGTCAATACGATTGTTAATCAAACAACACCCCTATCAACCCGTGTTGCAACACTTGAAAATCGCCTGCAATCGGCGGGGCAGGATATTGATTTGAGCGGTTTGGTATCGCGATTTGAAAACCTAACACAGGCCGTGAGCGGTCAGGGCGATACCAATCAGGCCTTTGCCGATATGCAATCAATCGTCAATACATTGCAGGGGCGCATCGATTCGCTTGATCAAACATTAGAACAAGCCAAGGCAGACAATGCCGAAATGGCCGCCTCCATGCAAAATGTCACGGGGCGCGATTTATCCGCCGCCGCCATGTTATTGGCGATGACACAAATGCGGAGCAATCTTAATCGCGCCGAACCATTTGCCGATGATTTGGCGGTTTTACAGGAATTGGTTGGCAGTGATGATCCTGAATTAACGGCCTCTATCAACCGTCTTGCACCCTATGCCGAGAGCGGTGTTTTAACACCAGAAGGTCTATCATCCGAATTACGCGGTGTCACGGGCGATATTATTGCCGCGGCCTTACGCGGCGAGAATGTGTCAATCCAAGACAAAATCATGGCCCGTATGGGGCAAATTTTATCCGTTGAAAAAAATGGCCGACCCGTTGTTGGTATAGGGGAACAGGCGATTATCGCACGCGCGCAGGCCGCGTTGGATAATGGAAACACCACGCTCGCCCTTCGTGAGTTGAATAAATTAGAGGGCGATGCCGCCACCGCCGCAAACCCCGTGACCAATCAAATTCAAGGCACATTAAATGCGGAACAAACAATTTCCAAAATGATGCAAACCGTTCTGAAAAAATTACAAAACCCAACAGAATTGCAAAATATGATTCAAAACATCCCTGATGAAATTGATAAACAAATGCAGGGGCAATTATACCAAGATGATGCCAGCGGCATTATTATTTTGGAGTAATCGGCATGAAGGATAATATCAAAACAATCATCTGGGATTTGGATAATACCCTTTATAAATTCAGTGAATTTCATGTGAATGAATGGCATAAAGGTGTTGTGAAATATATGCATTCACAAGGTGTTGATTTGCCAATGGATAAAGCCTTAAAGTTGTGTGAAAAGGGATGGCAAGACCATCGTGATTCCAATCATTATTTTGTAAAAAACTATGGGATTGATGCCGACACGGCGCATGTCGAAATGTTTAAACATCTTGACCATAATATGATTATCCCCTGCACCGAAACACCCGAATTGATGGAGGAAATGCGTAATCATCATCATGTGATTTTGACCTTGGCCATCAGCGATTGGGCAAAACGTGTTTTAGACCACACGGGTTTAATGGAATTTTTTCACCCTGATTTTATTTTTGGCGCCGAACATTATAATTTTGAAGATAAGGCCAACAGCCCACGAGGCATTTTAATGGCATTGGATAAAATCGGCGGAAACGCAAACGAGGTCATGTTTGTCGAAGACACACTACCAAACCTAAAGCCCGCCAAAGACCATGCGGGTGTTATAACAACTTATTTGCATCATGACCGCCCCATTAATGATAATGACATGGGACATGTCGATTTGACCGTCCGTGATACACCAGAATTATTAAAATGGTTTAAGGAAATTCCTGCTGTTTAAGCGGAATATTTATCTGAGCCACTTGCCTTACGCGCCGCCGCGGCTTCATCGAACACTTGGCGTTCACGGTTATCCAATAGGGCATCAGGGTGAACGGATATTTCAGTGGCCATGAAATTTAATACCGAATCAACTGACAACTCGCCGCCCGTTCCGTTATTCAAAACCTCTAACGCGCTTGCCCCATCCATCACGATGATCGATTTATCAGGCTGGTTTCGTTTCTTCATATGCTCTTGAGTTAATTCGCATATTAAACGTGTTAAATCGGTTGAGATATTAATTTTATGGTGTTTCGAATATCCACCTTTGATGGCCTCAAGGATGACATGCGTTTCATCGACGGTTGGAACATTCAAATATATTTTTTGAAAACGACGATCCATGGCGGGATCAATTTCAAAATACACACGAAATTCATCGCGTGTTGTCGCGCCAATCACGTGCAAATCGCCAACGGTCAAATAGGGCTTCATCACCTCCGACAAACCCGCATAGGCTGACCCGTGGCATGTGGGCATGATGGTATGAATTTCATCCATAAATAAAATATATTTTGGATAGGATGGGTCGTGATATCGTTCCGCCATTCCCTTCACCAAGGGCATAAAGCGTTCTTGAAATTCGGCCGAACTGTTTGTCCCCGCGGCCATTGAGGGCATATCAATTTCAATCACTCGTGCGCCTTTAAGGTAATCTGGTACATTATTATCCGCAACCTTTTGCGCCAAACCAACACAAAGCGCAGTTTTACCAACCCCAGCAGGAGCCAAATACATCACATTTTTTCGGCCTTTTTGAAGCAAAATCAGGATAGAGTTTGTAATTTCCTCATCCCGCCCCGTAATCGGGTCAAACCGCCCCTGTTTCGCCAAATGCGTTAAATCGCGGCAATATTTGTGGATGCATTCTTCCAATTGGTCGTCGGTAACTTTTTTCCTCATGGCAATATCATGACTTATTCACATGCATTTGGAAATATAATTTGACTTATCTATGCCCTATAGTTTTATAATAAAGTTACAAAAATTAATATATCTAAAATATATAATAACAAAACAGGGAAAATAAAGATGAAAAAAAGGGTATTACCCATCGTTGGGGTATTTATGGCTTGTATGCCTTTGAACCATTCAACAGCAGCAACAATTGATTTTTCTAGCTTATCCATTGCAGCAAAACCATCAAAGGAAATAACTTATGTTGATAAACATGTTGTTTTTGTTCTTGATCGATCAAGCTCTATGACCTCTAAAGAACTATCGATTTTACGCGATTCAATCGTCACCGCATTCAATAATGATGAGACTATGGATTTAGCCTTTTCGTCAGGGAAAACCAATGCAATAACTTTTGTTTCATTCGCAAGTCTTCCCCATACATCTAAAACACATATCGTCCGTGATGCTGAGGAAGCCTTGAGTGCCGTTAATAACATTCTTTTCAATAACGACGACCCCGAAAAAGATTCTACTTTCCCCTCGTTAAATATTGGCACAACAACGGAAATGAATGGCGCGATGAAAGAGGTTGCGTGGCTGTTCCATGATGGTGAAACACACAGAGGAATCCAATCGTCATCAAAGGCTGTTATTGTTATTGGTGATGATCCACCACAAGACCAAACATTAACCAAGGCGACAGTTCAATTTTTACAAAATGCATACCACGCCAGCTTTTTTTGTATTCCAATTGTTGATAAAGAAAACATAACAATGAGCGATATTGCGTTCGGCACTGATTTTTATATGAGTAATCTTCGCACACCAAAAGGTGGTTTAAAGATTCCAAATCAATATGGGGGCGAAGACACTGTTCCAGAAGGCCTTTGCCTTGTGACACAAAACGCCGAAACTGGTTCAAGAGTTATTGCCAAGGCCTTTGCACCCGTAGGGGGCTAAACCACATAAATCAAACTGGATAAATCCGTATACTCAATCCGATTCACCATGGCATTTTTTAAAATCGGCTTGCCGTGATAGGCAACACCGACACCTGCATTTGACAACATGGGCAGGTCATTTGCCCCATCACCAATCGCCATGATTTCATCATCGATCAATTGCATCTGTGATTTTAAATCACTCAATTTTTGTAATTTAAAATTTTTATCCAAAATCGGACGTTGAACTTCGCCTGTTAAAACGTCACCTTTGATGATTAGTTCATTACCAAAATGCACGTCAAACCCTAAATCATTGGCCACCGCGGATGTAAATTGTGTAAATCCGCCAGATATTAAAACACAATAAACACCCTTGTATTTTAGATGCGCCAATAATTCCCACGCGCCCTTATTCAATGTCATCGCGCCAAGAGCTTGGCCGATAATATCCGTGGACATGCCCGCCAAAAGACTAACCCGTTCATCAATTGCGGCCTCGAAATCCAACTCTCCACGCATTGCGCGTTCTGTAATATCGGCGACCTTATCGCCTATCCCAACCAATTTGGCCATATCATCCAATGTTTCACCCGATACAATTGTGGAATCCATATCGGCCATAAATAATTTTATTGCTGTGGCGTTGGTTTGAAACACATCAACACGAAATTCACGACGTATCGCATCAATGATATTTTTATCCAATGGATTTTGAATATTCCATCGTACCGCACGATCATCTAAAACTGTGCGGTCATCAATGATGATATCAGGATGTGATTTTTTAATCCAAAGATCAAAATCTTGAGTCGGATTTGGCGTGACAAAGGTTAAAACATGCATATAGTAAAAGTGTAATTGATAGGAGGCAATGATGACAGTCGAAAAACCACAAACCAAACCAAATAACCCCAATTTTTCATCCGGCCCATGCGCCAAACGCCCGGAATGGACAATCAATGCCCTATCAGATGCCTTAACGGGGCGGTCTCATCGATCCACCGAGGGCAAAGCCAAATTAGAATCCGTTATTGAAAAACACCGTGAATTGTTAAAAATCCCCGCTGATTACAAAATCGGTATTGTTCCCGCATCCGACACAGGCGCGGTTGAAATGGCAATGTGGTCGATGTTGGGTACAAAACCATTGGATGTTTTCGCATGGGAGGCCTTTAGCACAGATTGGTTAAAGGACGCGCGCGACCATTTAAAATTAGATGACGTACACGCATACACCGCCGACTATGGCGATATTCCTGACCTCTCTCAATATAACAATGACCATGATTGTATCTTTGCATGGAACGGCACAACATCGGGTGTACGTACACCAAATGCCGATTGGATTTCAAATAATCGCACAGGCATAACCATATGTGACGCCACATCCGCCGTATTTGCATACGACATGCCGTGGGATAAATTGGATGTCACAACATGGTCTTGGCAAAAGATTTTGGGCGGTGAGGCCGCACACGGCATGATTGTCCTATCCCCGCGTGCTGTTGAACGGTTGGAAACATATAAACCCAATCGCCCCCTACCCAAAATATTCCGTATGACCAAGGGTGGACAATTAAATGACGCCATATTCGAGGGCGCAACGATTAATACCCCATCCATGATTGCGGTTGAGGATTGTTTGGATGCCCTCAATTGGGTTGAATCCATTGGTGGACAAGATGCCACAATTAAGAGATCACAAGATAATTATAACGCCATTGCGGCCTGGGTTGCCAAAACACCATGGGCTCATTTTTTGGCGCAGGACGATGCGACGCATTCAACAACCTCCATTTGCCTGACATTGGATTTGGATGACGGCATTGACCAAAATGCATTCATTAAATCCATGACAAAATTATTAGATGCCGAAAACGCCGCCAAGGACATTGCGGGATATCGCGATGCCCCCGCAGGATTAAGAATTTGGGGCGGTGCAACCGTTGAAACATCGAATATTAATGCCTTATTACCATGGATTGAATGGGCGTATGACATGACGAAACAAGATTATTTGAAAAAAGTTGCATAATTATGTTGCAATCATTTCGGAAAATATGTTTTTATAAATACATGGTTAAACAAAACAACATCGTTGTGATTATTCTCAACCTCCTCGTGGTGATCCGCAAGGGGGCTGTAA
>CAYGLI010000047.1:0-12410 GCA_964350795.1 uncultured Micavibrio sp. | reverse complement strand
ATGCCTAACAAATCGACCATTTCACCCGTTGCCGGGCACAGCGGAGGCAATATAAAATCAACGGCGTGATTACCTATTTTTTTGATATGTTTTTTTACGGCCTCGGACATGGTAATAGTTATAAATTATGAATGAGATTTTTGATATTGAAAAAATTCGCCGTAATCGGTTGTGGGCACGTGACCATATGGACGGGCATGAATTTTTGTTCGAACGTGCAATCAATCGGATGATTGATAACCTATCGGATATTCAACGTGATTTTGAAAATATTTTGATTGTGGGAGAACGATTATCAGATAAAATAAAATTAAATTTTAAAAATAAAAACATAGCTTTATTTGATTTTTTTAATAATTTAAATGAGATTCCAAAATTTGATTTGGAACAATTTGATTGTATTCTTGCCACGCCATATTTGCATACAGTGAACGATGTTCAGGGATTTTTAATGGCGATGAAATCTTACCTAAAGCCAGACGGGTTGTTCATGTGTTCCTATTTTGGTGGAAACAGTTTGCAAGAATTGCGAGCGAGTATTTTGGAAGCTGAAGTGGTAATGTTGGGTGGCGCATCACAACATATTCATCCGATGATTGACCATTATCAATTTGCAGGGTTGTTGCAATCGGCAGGGTTTGCCTTGCCCGTTGTTGATTTTGATCGTGTGGTTGTTGAGTATTCCGATTTAGAAAAATTGTATTTAGATTTGCGAAATATGGGTGAATCCAATGCTCTTAAAAATCGAAAGTCAAATATTAAAAAATTAAAACAAAATATTGAAATTTATTATAAAAATAAATTTTTTAATAAAGGATATATTGCGACATTTGATATTGTTCATGGTATTGGATGGGCACCGCATGAGAGCCAACAAAAACCAGCCAAACGCGGAAGTGGACAAGTGAGTTTAACGGAGATATTGTAAGGCCATGGATGTAAAAATTATATCAATTCTTGATGATAACTATGCCTATATCATTCAATCGGGTGGCATGGTTGGCGTGATTGACCCAGGTGAATCGCAACCGATTATTGATTACCTGACTGAGCATGATTTAAAATTAAACTGGGTGATTAACACGCATAAACATTGGGATCATGTGAACGGCAATGAAAAATTAATTAAAAAATATGGTGCAAAATTGGCCGCACCGCGTGAATGTGATGGCGACCCTGATGTTGTGTTAGAGGGCGGTGAGCCATTTAAATTTGGCGATATTACGTTCGATGTTATTTTAACCGTTGGGCACACAATGGGGCATGTGGTTTTATTTGATCCGACATATCGTATTTTATTTTCCGCTGATACATTATTCGTTATGGGATGTGGTCGTGTGTTTGAGGGCACGATGGAGGATATGTATCAATCCATGTGCGCGATTAAAAAATTACCGCCTGAAACCGCAATTTACGGTGGGCACGAATACACTCCCGCAAATATAAAATTTGCAAAACATATTCTGCCCAATAATTTGGCGATATTTGAACGCGCACAAATATTGGAAAACCAGAAATGTACCATGCCAACATTATTGGCGGAGGAATTAAAAACAAATCCGTTCTTGATTGCGAATAATGTGGATGAGTTTACAACGTATCGCACAGCCAAAGATAACTTTTAAACTGCGTCATTTCTTGAATTTTCGAAGAAAATTATAAGGGAAACCATACCGTATTTATAGATTGATGGAATGGATTACTCGAACAAGTCGGGTAATGACAAAGGTGGCGGCTTTAATGTCCCGCTAAAAACTTATCCGCATCCAACGCGGCCATGCATCCCATTCCTGCCGCAGTTACGGCCTGACGATAGATTTTATCGGCAACATCACCCGCGGCGAATACACCAGGGATTTTGGTTTTTGGTGTGCCTGCATCAACTATCAAATACCCTTCATCATCCATATCCAATTTGTCCTTGAACAATGATGTTGCGGGGTCGTGCCCGATGGCAACGAACATTCCATCACACGCGATTTCGGATGTTTCGTTTGTTTTAACGTTTTTAATACGAATGCCCGTCATGCCGGGTGTTC
Organism: uncultured Micavibrio sp.; assembly: GCA_964350795.1. Classification (GTDB taxonomy): domain Bacteria; phylum Pseudomonadota; class Alphaproteobacteria; order Micavibrionales; family UBA1664; genus UBA1664. The sequence continues at coordinate 10,371 of CAYGLI010000047.1, read as the reverse complement.
CACCTTCGTTATGGCCAACGCCTAAAACTTCTTCAACAACACTGTCCCAGACGACTTCAATTTTTTCATTGGCGAAGAGGCGGTCTTGCATGACCTTTTCGGCGCGCAATGAATCACGGCGGTGAACAAGTGTTACTTTGGAGCAGAAATTAGTAAGGAATAAGGCTTCCTCAACTGCGCTGTTACCACCGCCTATCACGGTGACTTCCTTTCCGCGAAAGAAAAATCCATCACATGTGGCGCATGCAGACACGCCTAACCCTTGGAATTTATATTCTGATTCCAAACCCAACCATCGTGCCTTTGCCCCTGTGGAAATAATGACCGTATCGGCCTTATAGATATCACCATTTTCACCCTTGGCGGTGAACGGGCGATTGTCAAAATCAACATCGATAATCATGTCCGATATAATTTTTGTCCCAACGGATTCGGCCTGTGCCTTCATGTTTTCCATCAATTCTGGCCCTTGGATGGCGGTGAACCCAGGATAATTTTCAACATCGGTTGTAATCATTAATTGCCCACCCGGTTCGGCACCCGCAACCATGATAGGGTTTAAATTTGCACGGGCGGCATAAACTGCGGCGGAATACCCAGCAGGGCCAGACCCGATAATGAGGACTTTGGTTTCAAATGTTTGTGTCATAAGTATTAATTAGACCGCAGACGATTATTTATCAAAATGTTTTTTGATTTCATCCGCAATCTTTTTGGCATCGTTTAATGGTTTGTAATCATATTTTTCAAATTCTCCATCGAAAATTTTTAACAAACACCGCCTCTTTAGGTTTTGGTACAACCGTGTAAATTTCTCTGAACCACCTTGTAACGGTAACCTATAGCTTGGTTTTCCCGTGGTTAAGGCATCGGACATCATGGACGTTGAATCATCCGTCACCAAAATAGTATCAGCATAGGCAAGGTATGCATGATAAGGGTTGGCGCCATGACCATCCCAAAATTCACAATTTGAATTGCGGAATAAATCCTTTAAATGCAGGCGGATATTATCGGGGGTTCGTCGTGATACCGTTATTAAAAACCCGTAATCATCGGATTGCATATAGGGCATAAGCATTTCAAATAATCCATACCCAAAATTATCAGGCATTGAATGGGTCTTGCTATTCCCACCAATCAGGATGGCAATTTTTTTATCGGGCAGATAAGAAAAATTGAATTCTAATTTGGCCTTTTCAAGTGATTCTTCGGTGATGCGGTTTGGCGCGGCGGTTGTGTGAATTACATTATCACCCTTAACCTCGTCATGTAATGGCGCGGCGACAAGGTCGAAATGCGATGATTTTATTTTTGGGTTTTGGATAAAAACGGTGAAGGCGCCTCTGAATTTTAATGCCACCGGTATTGCCTTACGCCCGCTGGCGATAATTAAATCGGGCGCGGGGTCATTCCAATCGATACCCGTGATATATGATTGAGGTGCGGTTTTGAATAAAAAGGGAGAGAGGTGATTGAAGGGAAATTTTAGGCCTATACGTTTAATTATGTAATCAATGCCCAATTGTTCCGCCACGGCAATGCATTGATTTTCCGTTCCGGCCATTCCTTCGGTAATAATCCAACAATTTTTTATATTCATACGGTGTTTAATTTCAAAATAGGGGGTTGTGATTCCAATTTAACAGGACTATAAGCACCGAGAAAGATTATTACAAAAGGATTTTTAAATGTCGACTGGATCTGTAGCCTCAAAAAAACTGAAATTAGACAAAATTGACCGCAGAATTCTAAACGATTTACAAGGCAATGGTCGTATGACCAATGTGGAATTGGCCAATAATGCGGGCATTTCCGCGCCACCTTGCCTGCGTCGTGTCCGTGCGCTTGAGGAAAACCAAGTGATTAAGGGGTATTACGCGCGATTAAACGGGTCGAAATTAGGGTACACTGTCACGGCATTCGTGACCGTTCGCTTAAAAAATCAAAATGATAGCGATGTAAAAATATTTGAGCGTGATATTCAATCCATGGATAATATCCGCGAGGCGTATGTGATTTCAGGTGATTACGATTTCATGTTGCGTGTTGTGGCAAAGGATTGGGAGGATTACCAAGATTTCCTGTCCAACAAATTAACCACAATGGATAATGTTGAATCAGTCCGCACATCGATGAAGGTTAAAATCGCGAAATTTGAGCCAGGGTTTCCGATTGATTTGGATTAGGTAAGTTTCTGAACTTTTAAGTGGTGATTTACACATTGAAATGAAGTTAGGTCTCTAGCTTTACCTTTTGAGTTACCATCTTTTGTGATTTTTAGAATATCAAGAGCATTGTCTAATTTTAACTCTGCGTTTTCTCCACGTAACCAAAGACCATGTGTTTGGTGCTTACGATTCCAGTCATCTTTAGCGTCTTTTATGAGAACCTTGGCTATTTCTATTTGTTCTGCGTCTGTTGTTTTTTCTATATATTGCTGCAATTGGTTCTCATTTATTAATGGCATGCTCGCTCTTATTTCTATTTCTCCTGATTCAGTCATTTTTATGCGAATGATATCGCTATCATGTGGGCTGAATGGTCTTTGAAAGCTGATTATTAAAGAGTGCCTCATCTCAGGGCGAGGGTCATATCTACCTTCGTCTTGATATATGTCCTTTAGTTGTGCATTTACCCCTGCCTTGTCCAAGGTTTCTAAAAAATTCTCTGCTCTATTTCGAAAGAGTGCGGGATAATTTACTTCGGGGCCTTGTTTTACAGGCTCTGCAACTCTACCCATTTCATCGGATAGTGGCGTTTTTTTCTTTAAAATACGCTCTAGTAATTTCATTTTAAATCCTTGCACTTTTTGGAATATTTATTTATATTAACATAAAAATTATTCTATGTCAAATTTATTTATGGATACAACCTATCCACACCCCAAACACCATCATCACCAACCGTAAACACAAACCTGTCATGGGTTCTGAATTCACCTTCTTCCCACAATTCAATGGATGAGGGGATAACGCGGTATCCGTTCCAATGATCGGGGCAGGGGATATTGTCTATCCCTTCGAATTCTTTTTCTAATTTGGCGATGCGGGCCTCGTAAACCGCCTTATCTGGTAAAGGCATTGATTGGTGTGAGGCATAGGATGCAATTTGCGAATTACGGTGGCGCGAATTAAAATAGGCCTGTGTCATGTCACGCGGGACAATTTCAACCGTGCCCTCTATGCGAACCTGACGTTGGAATGTTTTCCAATAGATGTTCAATGCGAGATTGGGGTTTGAGGATAGCTCGCCCCCTTTACGGCTATGGCTATTCGTATAAAACACAAAACCATCCGCACTATATTGTTTTAACAACACCATTCGCGATGATGGTTTTCCATCCGCCGATACGGTGGATAGGCACATGGCGTTGGGGTTGTTAGGCTCTTCGCGCTCGGCGTCCTTCATCCATTGATCAAAAATATCGAACGGGTTTTGGTTGATAGGGTTGAACATATTTGCGCCTTTCTGTTGCCTTATTTATTAAACACAATATGATTGTTATTACTGAAAAAGAAAGGACATTAAACATGTTAAAGAAATTAATTTTGCCATTGGCAGTGATTGCGTCGATATCGTTGGGCGCGTGTGAAAGCTTTCAAAATGCAGGAACAAAAGAAACTGTAGGAACAGCCGTAGGCGCCATCGGTGGTGGTTTATTGGGGTCACAAGTCGGTGGTGGTTCAGGCCGTTATATCGCAACGGGTGTTGGAACGTTACTTGGCGCATGGGTTGGTAACGAAATTGGAACATCATTGGACAAGGCCGACTACGCCTATGCCAAACAAGCGGAGCAAAAAGCCTATGCAGCGCCAATTGGTCAACAAATTGCATGGAATAACCCAGAAAGCGGAAATTACGGAACGGTAACACCAATCCGTGATGGGGCAACCGCATCTGGCGATTATTGCCGTGAATACGAACAAACAATCTATGTTGATGGGCGTTCTGAAACGGGTGTCGGCGTTGCTTGCAAACGCGCTGATGGTAAATGGGAAGTTGTGAGTTAAGCAGAAACACCCCGTAACGTATTTTGACTAGATTTTTTGGTCTAAGTCTTTATTATCCTCTCATAATTTATATTTATGAGAGGATTTTTTGTTATGGCATTCGAAGGCGTCATGAAGGGTAAACGTGGTTTAATTATGGGGGTCGCCAACGACCGTTCCATTTCTTGGGGAATTGCCAAGGCCGCCGCGGATGCGGGTGCGGAATTGGCATTCACTTACCAAGGCGAAGCGTTATTACGCCGTGTGCAACCATTGGCCGAATCGGTTGGGTCAACGATGCTGATGGAATGTGATGTCACGGATGATGCATCCGTTGATGCCGTTTTTGCGGAATTAAAGGATAAATGGGGCACGTTTGATTTTGTCGTTCACGGCATTGCCTTTTCCGATAAGAATGAATTGGACGGCATGTATTTGGACACAACACGCGGAAACTTTCTTAAAACAATGGATATATCCGTTTATTCATTCACATCCGTTGCCCAACGCGCGGTACCATTATTGAACGAAGGTGGGTCATTATTAACCCTCACATATTATGGCGCAGAACAGGTGATGCCACATTACAACGTTATGGGCGTTGCCAAGGCGGCGTTGGAGGCATCGGTAAAATATCTTGCCAATGATGTTGGTAAAGACAGCATTCGCGTGAACGCCATTTCCGCAGGGCCAATCAAAACACTCGCGGCAAGCGGTATTGGCGATTTCCGATTTATCCTAAAATGGAATGAATTAAACGCACCGTTAAAACGTAATGTCACGATTCAGGATGTTGGAAATTCAGGGCTTTATCTACTGTCTGACCTTGGCTCAGGTGTAACGGGTGAGGTTTTGCATGTCGATAGTGGTTATCACACGGTGGGTATGGTCGCCGTAGACAATGCGGGCGCAACCGCCGAATTATTGGCACAAATGGCCCCAAAGAAAACCAACGACGAAGCAGCGTAGGTCTCTGTCTTCCCCGCGCAGGCGGGGATCTCTTAGCCATAAAATTAAATGCCCTATCATATCTATTTTGTAACAAATAAAAACAAGACTGTTCTATATACTGGTTTTACAGGCAATCTGCCACTGCGCATAGAGCAACATAAATCTAAAACAGCGAACAGCTTTACCAAAAAATATAATGCGGATATTCTTGTTTATGCCGAGGAGTTTGCGGACGTGAACGAAGCAAGAGCCAGAGAGCGAGCCATTAAAAAATGGAATAGAGAATGGAAAGATAATCTGGTAAATAAATCAAACCCAAACTGGAAAGAAATATTAATTTAAACAGATCCCCGCCTTCGCGGGGAAGGCAAAAGGAGAGGTTTTTTATGCCATTATTACTGGCGTCAACATTTCAAAAGTTTAAAGGGTTAAATCGTTTTAAAAACCAATTATCTCAATCAAAGGTGGCGTGCATAACAACCGGGGCTTTGGCTCAAATTGATGATAGTTTAAACCGTCCTGATTGGATGGTTGGCGAAATTGATGCCGTTCAAAACCTTTCAAAAGAATTTTTTGAATATGATTTACGCGATAAAAACGCTGGTGATTTAGAAAATGATTTATCATCTTGCGACATTATTTATTTCATCGGTGGCAACACATATTGTTTGTTGGATGCGGTCAATAAATCAGGCTTTCGTGACTTTGCGCCACAGTTTCTAAAAACAGGAAAATCAATATGGGGTGGAAGCGCGGGTGCGATTATTCACTGTCCCGATATCGACTATATCCGCGCCATGGACGAACCCGAAAAATCGACATTGACCGATTTTATAGGGTTGGGTCTAACGGATTTATACATCATGCCTCATTTTAATGAGGGCAAGCATTATCAAGAGGCTCTAGATTGTATTGCCTCTAATCCTGATATTAATATCATTTGCCTAACAGACGCACAGGCGATTTACATTGATGGTAATCGGATAGAGGTTTTATAGAGTGAAAGTTTGAGGCTCAAAGGCTTTAAAAGGCTCTACTTGCTCTAGAATACGATTATTTTGTTCGATAATTGTTTCTTGATTATCAAGTGCTTGATTAACCAATAATCCAGCGGCAACAACAAAGGGTGCCGTCAAGCCCGTATAAAATGCGCCTTTTATTTTTGATGAAAAACCATGTTCCCCCTCAATAGCTCCATCAAGAAATGTTGATGTCATTATGCCAGCAACAATGCTAGCACCACTTGCAAACATTGCTAAGCCACTTCCAGATGCAATAGTAAACGCCACAGAAGCGAAGCCACCAGTTATCAATCCGTTACTTAAGCAAAATAATTTTTCGCGAAAATTATTAAATACTCCGTAATCTTTCTCTGGGTTACCGCCTACAATTTCTTTCATTTTTTTTTCTCCTATTAAAATATTTACTATGTTTATAAATTGTAAAATCTTAAAATGCAAATTTTTTATGTATTTTTTAAAAATATGGTTTTCTGTTTTTTGCTTCCCTCTACAAAGGCGATTTATATTGATGGTAATCGGATAGAAATTCTGTAACAAACCGAAACTTTGCGTGAGTTTTATTGTCGCGCTGACATCCCTATATTAAACTCATGCAACATACGCTTATAAATTCTGTAATTTTCAAAGGTGTGGGTCTTCATAGTGGAGAGCCAGTCACCATGACCATATCCCCCGCGATGGCGAATGAGGGTATTCGTTTTATTCGCAAGGATATTGATGATTTAAATAATGTTATCCCCGCGCGTTACGATTTGGTTGAGGCATCCCAATTATGCACATTGTTGAAAAATACTGATGGCGTGAGCGTTAGCACGGTTGAACATGTCATGGCGGCCTTGGCCGGAATGGGTGTTGATAATGCGACAATTATTGTTGATGGCCCCGAGGTTCCAATTATGGATGGGTCGTCTCTGCCATTCATTGAGAAATTTCAACAGATTGGTGTTGAGGCATTGAATGCAAAACGTAAGGCCATCAAGATTTTAAAAACAATTGAGGTTCGCGGTGATAACGGCGAATATGCGCGTTTTGAACCTGATACTCAAAGCGCATTTGAATTCACAATTGATTTCGAAAATCGATTTATTGGTCATCAATCATTAGAATTTGTCTTAAGTGATCGCGATGCCTTTGCCCGTGAATTGGCGGATTCACCTACATTCACAACCAAGGATCAAATTGATTTTTTACGCGCGAATAATTTGATTAAGGGCGGTGATATTACCAACGCCGATGTTTATGCCGAGGATGCGATTTACCGTGATACATCCCGTCCACGCAAGACCGATGCGGCGGTTCGTCATAAATTATTGGATGCGATTGGTGATTGTGCATTGGCCGAAATGCCGATTATCGCGAAATTTATCTCTCTTAAGGGCGGGCATGCATTGACGAACAAATTGATTCGCCAAATTATGGCGGATTCAATGAATTATGTTATTATCGAGGATCATTTGGGAATTGGCCAGTCCGTTAACATGTCCGCATCACCAAAACTTGCGTATAACGCATAAATCCCATTGTCAAAACCATTGTAAATACTTAATGTTGAGACATGAATAAAATGTTTCGATATCTATGGGTTTTTGCGTTTATCGCGCTGGTGGGGTGTTCATCAACGGATGATGATTTGGATGCGGATTTTGCACCCGAACAACCGGTTGAGGGTTTGTATAATGATGCCGCCGATGCGTTGGATCAAAATAATTACAGAGAGGCGTTTCGTTTATTTAACGAGGTTGAACGTCAACACCCCTATTCACGCTGGGCGACACAGGCACAATTAATGGCGGCCTATGCGGCCTATGAAAATGAGGATTATATTGAATCGATTTTGGCGACAGACCGTTTCATGCGTCTGCACCCTGGAAACAAGGATATTGATTACGCGTTATACCTCAAGGCGTTAAATTTTTACGATCAAATATCCGATGTTGGCCGTGATCAGGATATGACGACACAGGCCAAGGAAAATTTTGAATCCTTGTTGCGCGCCTATCCGAATTCAAAATATGCGCGTGATGCGAAATTAAAACTCGACCTAACGCTCGACCATTTGGCAGGTAAGGAAATGAGTATTGGACGGTATTATTTGGTGCGCAACCAATATCACGCGGCCATCAGGCGGTTTTTAAATGTTGTGCGTGATTATCAAACAACCACCCACACGCCCGAGGCATTACACAGGCTTGTTGAGGGATATTTATCCTTGGGAATTCGTGGTGAGGCCGTGCGTATCGCTGCCGTTTTAGGATATAATTACCCAGGCAGCGTGTGGTACGAAGACACCTATAAATTATTAGATGACGCCGAGCGCGAACGCCTGATGGATGACCGTGGATTTATCGATAAAACCATGGAAAGCCTGTTCAGGCCAGAGTAGGTTTTTGAATTTTTTTAAAAAATTCAATGTCGCAACCAATGAAATGGTTCACACGGAGACACAGAGAAGCACAAGGAACACAGGGGGAGTCCGTCATTGTGAGGAAGCGGAGCGGGCGAGGCAATCCATAGGATAGACAATCAAAATCGTATGGATTGCCGCGGTCATGGTGTTCCCGCGTAATGTGGCGAGATAATTTGAAAATCCCTGTGACCTTCGTGCCTTCTTTGTGGTCTCTGTGTGAACCCCTTCAATGTTTGATGAACAGTAAATTTACCTTCCCATATTGGTTTTAAGCTATTATGATTTTTAAATGCTAACCCATTTAACCATCAAAAATATTGTACTGATCGAAACTCTCGATTTGACGATGGATTCTGGCATGACCGCACTCACGGGTGAAACGGGTGCGGGGAAATCTATTTTATTGGACAGCCTTGGTTTGGCGATGGGCGCACGCGCCGATAGTGGGTTGTTGAGAAAAGGTGCAGAGCAGGGAAGTGTGAGCGCGGTTTTTGATTTACCCGTAACGCATAAATCATTTCAAATCCTACGTGACAGCGATTTTGAAACTGATGGCGATTTAATTATCCGTCGGACATTGGGTGCGGATGGTCGGTCAAAGGCATTTATCAATGACCGTCCCGTTAGTGTGACATTGCTTAAAGACATCGGCGAAACCTTGGTTGATATTCACGGACAATTTGAAACACATGGGTTGTTGGATTCAAAATATCATGGCCCCTTATTGGATAATTATGCGGGGTTGCAATCCGATGTCGAGGCCACGCGACAGTCTTGGAAATCATGGCGATCCGCCATCAAGGCATTAAAAGACCATGAGGCAAAACTATTAAAGGCCAAGGAAGATGAGGAATATTTAACGGCCTGTGTCGAGGAATTATCAAAAATAAACCCTGAAAAAGGCGAAGAAGATATCTTGTTGGATAAACGCCAAAAGCTCCAACATTACGAATCCATCATGACGGGTTTGAATGAGGCATTTCAAGCCTTGGAAGGTGATAAGGCCACGAATGATTCACTCTACAAGGCTGTGCGGTCATTGGAAAAAATCGCATCCTTTGCCGAGGATCGCATTGACCCGTTTATTGCGCGTTTGGATGAAAACCTATCATCCCTGCGTGATATCGCGGGGGATTTGGAAATGACCGCACATAATTGGGGTGAAGATGAAAACATTGACCATGTCGATGACCGCCTGCACGAATTACGCGCGCAGGCACGCAAACATAATGTGATGTGTGATGACCTGCCTGAATTTTTAGAAACCATGAAATCGCAGTTAGACTCGATTCACAGTGACGATAAATTAATGGCGGTGTTACAGGAAAATTTGAAGCAGGCCGAGGGGGATTATTTCAAAACTGCGCAGGCATTATCTGATAAACGCAAGGCCGCGGCGGATGGTTTGGGGCAAAAGGTCATGGCCGAATTGCCTGATTTAAAATTGGCCAAGGCGATGTTCCGCGTGGCGGTTGACCAAACCGAAACTCCGTCTGAACATGGTATTGACGACATCCATTTCCTCATCCGCACCAACGCGGGCTCACCCGAAGGCGAGTTGGGTAAGGTTGCATCGGGTGGTGAATTATCAAGAATTATGTTAGCCCTGAAGGTTGTGTTGTTCCAAACAACCCCCGTTCCCGTGATGGTGTTTGACGAGGTTGATAGCGGTATTGGCGGGTCAACCGCCGACGCCGTGGGCGCGCGATTGTCACGTATGGCATCGGGCGCACAGGTATTGGTTGTTACACACAGCCCCCAAGTCGCAGCCAAGGCAAACCATCATTGGATTATATCCAAAAAAGACGGCGCAGACGAATCCACAACAACATCCGTCACCCCAATTTTAAACGAAAATGACCGCGTGAATGAAATCGCCAGAATGGTTGCGGGTGCAATAATGAGTGACGAGGCGAAAGCTGCCGCTAAGGTTTTGCGGGATGCGGCTTAGATATCTTCTCCCCTCCCTAAGGGAGGGGATTGAGGGGAGGGTTTACGG
>CAYGLI010000046.1:0-12493 GCA_964350795.1 uncultured Micavibrio sp. | reverse complement strand
AGGACACCGCCCTTTCACGGCGGCAACACGGGTTCAAATCCCGTACGGGATGCCATAAACAAATAAGTAAAAACAAAGAATTAGCAAGATTTTGACAATAAAAACGAAATTTACCGACCTTGGGCTTGACCCAAAAATCCTCAAAGCCATCAATGATATTGGGTACGAACACCCGACCGAAATTCAGGACAAGGCGATTCCTGCGATTTTGATGATGAAGGATGTGATTGGCATTGCCCAAACGGGAACGGGTAAAACGGGCGCATTTACGTTGCCTTTAATCGAGGTTTTGAATGGTGGCGTTGCCAAGGGGCGGATGCCACGTGCGCTTGTCCTGACCCCCACACGCGAATTGGCCGCGCAGGTTGCGGATAATATCGAGATGTATGCGAAATACCTCAATTTATCGCATGCGTTGATTGTTGGTGGCGTGCAAATGGGTGACCAAGTTAAAAAATTAGAACGGGGTGTTGATATTTTAATCGCAACACCAGGGCGTTTATTGGATTTGCATGATCGCGGTAACGTGTTGCTGCATGATATGAAATTCCTTGTGATTGACGAGTCAGACCGTATGTTGGATATGGGGTTCATCCCCGATATCGAAAAAATTATTGGGTTTTTACCGCCATTGCGTCAAAATTTGTTGTTTTCGGCAACAATGCCAAAACCGGTTCAAAAGCTGGCTGAAAAATTAATGGATAATCCAAAAACCATTGAAACGGCAAAGCGGTCTTCAACGGCCATTACGGTCACACAAAAATTAATCATGTTAAAGTCACAGCGCGATAAAACAAAACATCTGGTTGATAACATTAAATCTTTAAACGTTGATTCGGCATTTGTGTTTTGTAATCGTAAAAAGGATATTGATGGATATGCGAATGCATTGACCAAGGCCGGCGTGAATGCCGCGGGCCTTCATGGTGATATGTCACAGATTATGCGAACTGAAACGCTGAAGAAATTCAAAGACGGCAAAATCAAAATTTTGGTGTGCAGCGACGTTGCCGCGCGCGGGATTGATATTTCAAACACAGGCCACGTGTTTAACATGGATTTACCCATGAACGCCGAAGATTACGTACACCGTATTGGCCGCACAGGCCGCGCAGGGGCAAGTGGCGAGGCCTATAGCTTTGTCGTGTTACCACACGATGAAAAATATTTGGATGCCATTGAAACATTAATTGGAAACAAAATTGAGCGCATTGAGGCAGGAAATTCAAAAGCCCCAGCGGAAAAAATTGAGAAAAAAGCTCCAGTTCAAAATAAACCTAAGTCCGAGCCAAAAAAACAAGTTCAGGATAATGCCAAACCGTTTAAACAGAAAAATCGCCACCCCGACGATGAAAGCGACATTCCATCCCCAGTAGGATTTGGCGATGAATTACCCGCGTTTATGAAGGGGTAGGGAGGAGAACCTCAACATTTTGTCTTCCCCCTGAATTTTCAAAGAAAATTGTAAGGAGATATATTTCGCTATTTTTTACGAACTACTGAGTGGAAGGAGTAAAAAGAGCTTTGTTACTCCTTTGCCTGTTTTTTGTGTAAAAAAAACTTCGTGTCACATTGTGTCCTTTGTGGTTTTTTTATACCTGCAAGACGCCAAAACGCGAAGTTTTTGAATAGTAGAAGAAAAAACTTTGCGTGACTTTGCGTTTTAAAAATTTTTGAACCACGGAGGGCACGGAAAACACGGAGGTGACACGGAGAATAAAAATATTTCTGTGTTTCTCAATACTTATTTAAAGTTTTAAAGTTTGCTTTACAACTGCCTGGGCTTGTTTCTCGGTTTTATCGTTATATGAAGGTATTGACAAACTTCGACAGCCATATTGCCTGCAACACCAGCAAATGCCAAAACAGCCGCACCAGATGTAAATGATTTCACTTTGTTCATGTTACTTTCCTTTTTACAGTTTATTTGTCAGAGTACCACTATGGAATCTTGTGATATGCAAATATTATTTTTACAAACATTAATTATAACCTAAAACCCTTCATTGACATGGGTTTATGGTGGTTTCACAATGGGTATCTATGGTGATTTTAAGATTGTTCATTTTAACGATATCTTTGATGGTTGTGGGCACACTTCATGCCGCGATTCCAACCACGATGGACGCCAATCAATTAATTTATAATCAAAATGATGAGGTCGTTATGGCGACTGGCGATGTTGTGTTGGCGCAGGGTGACCAAACGTTGAGAGCAGACACAATCACCTATAACGTACGCGATGATATGGCGATTGCGGAGGGGAATATCGCCTTTACGGACGAGAAGGGCGACATACATTACGCCGACGTCATGGAGCTGAATGACCAGATGAAATCGGGCGTTATTCGCAATTTATATTCTCAGTTGGATGATGGATCACGCATGTGGGCAAAAACGGCCGTTCGGGAATCGCCCGAAAATCATGTTTTAAAGGATGCGCGCTATACTCCGTGTAAGGCCTGTGAAACAGACCCAAATGCAACGCCACCATGGGCGTTGAGAGCATCAGATGTTAGTCATGATAAAGAAAGCGCAACCATATCTTATCAAAATGTTCGGTTTGAAGCATGGGGCGTTCCTGTGGCGTATGCCCCTTATTTCAGCCATCCAGACGGAACGCTTGACCAAAAAAGTGGTTTTCTAGCGCCCCAAATTGGATTTGGCAGCGATTACGGTTTTAATTTCATGACACCTTATTATTGGGCGATATCCCCTGATTTTGACGTGACAGCGGGGTTGCGTGTTTTTTCAAAATCATTACCGCAATTGAATTTAGAGGCCAGAAAACGCTATGAAAATGCACAGTTAAATATTATCACATCATCCACTTATTCCGACAGGACGGATCGTGAAGACGGCGTTGACATCTTTCGTGACGAGGAATTTCGTGGGCATATCGAGGTTGAATCGCTGTGGAATATTAACAGATATTGGCGCGCAGGGACTGATTTGAGTTTGGCAACCGATGAACAATATTTGGATCAATATGATATTAGCGATGAAGATATTTTGAATAATGAAATCTATGTTGAGGGGTTTGATAACCGTCACTATGCATCGGCAAAATTACTGGCGTTTCAGGATTTGAGAATTGATAGTGATGTTGACCAGCCCAACGCATTACCCCTTGCCAATTTATCCTATGTTGGAAAACCAAATTCGGCTATGGGAGGACGTTTTCAGTGGGATTCATCGTTTCTATCACTTAATCGATTAGGGGATGAACAGGATGTAAATCGCCTAAGTTCACGTTTGGGATGGCAACGCCGCAATGTCTTACCATTGGGTGTGACAACGCAACTGGATTTGGCGGTGCGCGGTGATACTTATTACACAACAGATAGAGATATTGCGAAAACCAATACAGCCGAAGACGACCAAAAATTTGATTCTCGGGCTTTCCCAACGGCGAATTTTGAGATTGCATATCCATTACAAAAACAATTAAGTGCGGCGCAAATTCGGGTGAAACCCCGCATTGGTTTCACGGCGCGCCCTGATGTTGATAATGACAGTGATATTCCAAACGAGGATAGTTTGGATACACAGATTAATTATACAAATTTATTTGAGAGTGATCGTTTCACGGGTCTGGACCGTGTGGAGGATCGCACACGCGTTAATTATGGTTTAGAGGTTGGCTATTACAAAGATAATGGTGACGAATTGACGGCGGCATTGGGGCAAAGCTATCGTTTTGATGATAAGGATAATCCGTTTCAAAATGGATCTGGGTTTGAAAATCAACAATCGGATATCGTGGGTCAAATTGGCCTGAGCCAAAATAAAAATAACGATAATTTAAATTATCGATTTCAATTGGATGGAAAGCGTCTCAATGCGGAACGACACGAAGTTTATGGCGGAACGAAAATAGGTAAGGCGCGATTATCGGCAATTTATCTCTATGAAAAAGGGTCTGAAGGGACAGAGTTCCCTGAAAGCCGAGAGCAAATTCAAGGGCGCGTTGGGTATCAATTGAGTGATAGTTGGTCAGTGTCCGCGGCCGCCTTATATGATATGGGCGAGGATGAGGGTTTGCGTGAATCCATTATTGGATTGGGATATGACGATGAATGTTATGGTGTAACTGCGGAAATTCAACGTGATTTACAACGTGAGGCTGCGGGGGCAAATGACACTACGGTTTTATTGCGCTTTCGTTTAAAAAACCTAGGTGAATTTGAAACTACCGCCTATGATAAGAGCAACGGCGATGCCGATGATGAGGATAGTAATTTATAATGGAAATGCCGATTGAATTTCACATGTGGTTTGGAATTATACTGACATTATTGTCGGTTTATTCCTTTGCCAAAGAAAAAATTTCGTTGGAGATGACGGCATTATCCATCGTCGCCATTCTATTGATTTATGGACAAATGTTCCCCCTTAAAAATGCTGTTGGCAATAATATGCTTGATCCCTCCAGTTTGTTGGCAGGGTTTGCCAACCCATCGTTAATGGCCGTTTTGGCGTTGTTGATTATGGGGCAGGGGATGTTACAGACAGAGGCTTTGCGCCCAATCACACGCCTGTTCATGATTAAGAACAAGGCGTGGGGTAAAATCGCCGTTGTGCTTCTTATTCTTTTTGTTCTGCTGGCTTCCGCCTTTATGAACAACACGCCATTGGTTATTTTGGCCATTCCATTGCTGCAATCGCTCTGTACGAATGTGAAAATGTCACAAAGTCGTGTGATGATACCACTGTCATTCGGGGCGATATTGGGCGGTATGACAACATTAATCGGGTCATCGACTAACCTTTTGGTGTCGAGCGCGATGACCGATTTAGGGTATGAGCCATTAGGTTTCTTTGATTTTACTGTGCCGGGTTTGATGATGGCGGCGGTTGGGTTTCTATATGTGGCATTTTACTTGCCACGCACATTGCCAGACCGGTCATCCTTTGCCACGCAAATCACAGGGGATGCCAAACAATTTATTGCTGAGCTGGATATTGAGGGTGATAGCCCATTAATTGGAATGGAATGCACACAAGGGCAGTTCCCTAAATTACCTGATTTAAATATTCGTATGATTCAAAGGGCAGGGCACGTTATTTTGCCACCGTTTGAAGGGTACGCGATTGAAAAAAACGACATTATCATCGTGGCCGCCACGCGCGAGGCCTTGATGAATGTGCTTAGCTCAAACCCTGGATTTTTACTTTCGGATGACGAAATTGAAGAAGTCATCGAAAAAGACAAAGACAGCGATGATGTTGTTGAGGGTGAATATGAACCCAACACACGTGTTTTGGCGGAATTAATGATCACCCCAACATCGCGTATGATTGAAATGTCGTTGGAACAGGCGGGGTTTGATAAACAATTCGGCGCGGTTGTGCTTGGAATTCAACGCCGTGCCCGTGTTGTGAGACGGCGTTTAGGGCGCGTGAAGTTAGAGGCGGGCGATGTCTTATTAATCGCAGGATCACAATCATCATTGGAATCCATGCGTGCCAATAATGATTTTATTGTTATGGCAGGAACAATAAAGGATATGCCCTTAACATCCCATGCGCGTATTGCCATGGTGATATTTTTGGCGACAATTGGGTCAGCGGCGCTTGGGTTGTTACCGATTCCCGTGGCCGCCATTGCGGGGGCAATGGCGATGATTGCCACTGGGTGTTTGAATTTACGCCAAGCCCTGCGCGCGGTTGATCGAAAAATATATTTGCTTGTTGGCGCGGCGCTTGCGCTTGGAACAACGTTGCAGGTGACAAAGGGTGCGGCGGCGTTGGCGGATGTTTTGACCATTATGCCCTATGCCCATGATCCGTTGGTGATGGCGTCCATGTTGTTTATCCTTGTGGCCATCACAACCAACTTGTTGACCAATAATGCGTGCGCGATTTTATACACACCAATTGCCATGAATTTGGCCGCGAACATGAATGTTGATCCGCTGATTTTTGCCGTGGTTGTTGTGATGGGGGCGAATTGTTCCTTTGCCTCACCAATCGGATACCAAACCAATTTGATGGTGATGGGGCCAGGGCATTATAAATTTAAGGATTTCATGAAGGCGGGAATACCGCTCATGATTATTATGTGGATTACATTCACATTGATTGCGAAGTTTTATTACGGACTATAAATTCCAGACATAAAAAAACCACCGTAAAGGTGGTTTTAAAATTATTTACCAGCCGCGTGTGTAGTTGCGTATTCCACTTCCTCTTCTTTGCTGTCTAGGTGGAGGTCCAACCTGAACACTACTAAACCGCGGATCGATGAGAACTTTTTCTAATTCACCGCGGCCAAAATCTTCTGGATTACATTTTAAAAATGTCGTTACTCTTGGTTCAAATTTACTGTCCCTTAACCATATTGCACCAGTTCCATCGTTAAAAGGTTGTCCGTACACTGTACATTTCCCTTGTCTTTGAAGGTTTTCTACATATTTAACTGCTGAAAAAGTCCCTAGAGCGATGGCGGCCACACCTAAACCTGACACGCCCTTATCATTTGCCAATGCTGCTGCACCCAAGGCAATACTTTCGGCGCATCCACCTAATGTCCCTACGATTGCCAATGCCCCAAAAGTTTTTGTTAAAGGATTCATTTGTTTATCTCCATAATTTATATCAATTTCATAAACAATACACCAAATGAAATCAAGAAGTCAATTAAATTATGAAAATAAATTGATTTTATTTAAACGTCCAAAATATCATCATCCGCATAGACGGCATTGGCGGAGATGAAATTGAATCGCGCCTCGGCATTTTTGCCCATTAAATCCTCGACCAATGCATCGACGGGATTCACGCCGTCAATCGTGTCGGGCAATGTTACTTTTAACAATGTACGCGTGGCGGGGTTCATTGTGGTTTCCTTTAATTGTGCGGCGGGCATTTCACCAAGCCCCTTAAATCGGCCTGTTTCAACCTTTGATTTACCCTTAAATGTTGTTTCCAACAATAGTTCTCTGTGCGCGTCATCCATTGCATATTCGGTGATACCACCCGCGGACAGACGGAAGAGGGGCGGTTGCGCCAAATAAAGCGACCCACTTTCGATTAATCCAGGCATCATGGAGTAGAAAAAGGAGATAAGAAGCGCGGCAATATGCGCCCCATCAACATCCGCATCGGTCATGATGATAATACGTTCATAACGGAGGGCATCAAGGTCAAAATTCTTGCCAATTCCACACCCTAGGGCTTGTGTGATATCCTGAATTTCAGAGTTTGCGCTGATTTTATCTTTGGTTGCGCTCACCACATTCAATATTTTACCACGTAGGGGCAGTATAGCCTGCGTTTCACGATTGCGCCCTTGTTTGGCCGACCCACCCGCACTGTCCCCCTCAACAATGAAAATTTCGGTGTCATCGGATGATCGACGCGAACAATCGGCCAATTTTCCCGGAAGGCGTGTTTTGCGCGTGGCCGATTTACGGCTCATTTCCTTGGCGGAACGACGGCGATTGCGTTCCTCGGCATTTTGCAGGGCGGCGCTTAAAATTTCAGTCGCGGTTTTGGTGTCGCCTGTTAAATAATGGTCAAATCGGTCTTTAACCGCAGTGTCTGTAATTTTTGCTGCGGATAGGGTGGCGAGCTTATCCTTTGTTTGCCCCTGAAATTGAGGGTCAGGGATAAACACGGATAGCAAAACGCATGCGCCATTCATAATATCATCGGCGGTAACAGACACCGCCTGTTTATTACCCGTCATTTCACCATAAGCCTTGAGCGAGCGCGTTAAGGCAGACCGCAAGCCACTTTCGTGCGTTCCACCTTGTGGGGTAATAACGGTATTACAATAGGATCGCGTGAACCCATCCGATTTCATGTCCGGCCATGCGATTGCAAATTCAACCTTTGCCTTTTGATCGGGAATTTCAACAAGGCCACTGAATATTTCAGGATTTAACAGGTCTTTTCCTTCAAGTTCTTTATTAAGAAAATCAGCTAAGCCATTGGGAAAATGAAATTTATCTTCAGCAGGAATATTTGTGCCTCCGACCTCATTAAACCAACGAATTTCAACACCGCGATATAAATAAGCCTTTGAGCGGGTTTTTTCGTAGAGGAGAGCGGGTTTTAATTTTGCGTTCGCACCAAATATTTCAGGGTCAGGTTTAAACCACACTGTTGTCCCTCGTCGGTTTGATACAGCACCCAAATCCTGTAATTTTGAAACCGCAAGTCCACGAGAGAATTCTTGTTTATAGAGTTTTTTATCACGCGCAACCTCAACCCACATTTCTGATGAGAGCGCATTCACAACGGAAATCCCAACACCGTGCAATCCACCTGATGTTTCGTAAGCCTTACCAGAGAATTTACCGCCAGAATGAAGTGTGGTCATAATGACCTCTAACGCCGATTTTCCAGGGTATTTGGGATGTTCATCCACGGGGATGCCACGTCCGTTATCGGATATCGTGATTGAATTGTCGTTATGGATGGTCATTTCAATGCGATTGGCGTGTCCCGCCACGGCCTCGTCCATGGAATTATCTAAAATCTCGCTAACAAGGTGATGCAGGGCGCGTTCATCCGTACCACCAATATACATCCCCGGGCGTTTACGAACGGGTTCTAAACCTTCGAGAACTTCAATTTGGGAGGCATTATAGTTATCTGGATTTTGTTGTGTCATATCCTTGCCATAGTGGTGAAATACAATAGAATAGTAAAGATGAAAAACACAGAAACCCCCAAGACAATGCCTGATTACGCACCAACGTTGCGCGTGATTCCTATGCCCGCCGATACCAATGCCTATGGCGATATATTTGGTGGATGGTTATTGTCGCAAATGGATTTGGCGGGTGCGTCCGCCGCAACGCAATTGGCCAAAAACCGTGTTGTGACCGTTGGTATTGATGGCATGAATTTCCACAAGCCCGTCTTTGTTGGTGATGAGGTTAGTTTTTACACAGATATCAGGCGTGTAGGGCGCACATCCATTGCCGTCCATATCGAGGCATGGGCACGAGCGAGAGATGAAGAGGAAACACGTATGGTGACCGAGGGCGTGTATACGTTTGTAACAATTGATAAAAATCGTAAACCAGTGGAAATTAAAAAAACATGATGGTGCGTGTGATATTCATGTTTGTATTCCTTATCGCGTTGCCCGTTATGGCGCAGGGTGATGCACGGCAAACACAACCAAGCGCGCAGGAATTATTTGTTCAAAATTCGCAATTGATTGAAAAAACATATGATAGCGAAGTTTTGATGGGGTTTAAGGTCAGGTTGCCGAATGATTTTATTATTAAATCAGATGATGAATTAAAAAATACGTCTGGTGATGATCATATCTATGGCGAGTTATTTCATGCTTATGGGGCAACAATTTACGATTTGCGTCCATATTTTACGGTTCAATCGATTGAGTTGGATCGCTCTATCTCAGCAGAAAATTGGTTAAAATCCAACGCATTAAAAAACAATTGGACGATTAAATCGACGGAATCATTTGATAATGGTGATCGATTTGAGGCCTTTTACACACGCATTGATCGATTTAAGAGAGAAGAGACGATTAAAGCCTTAGGTTTTTTACACCAAAAGAGGTTGGCGTTGGTTGAATATGTTGTTCCTACGCAGTTATTTGAGAGGGATATCGATAAGCAAACTGAATCCATAAAATCATTTGAATTTTTAAATGAATTCCCAGTTGAGTTGCCTGAGAAAGTTATTGAATATGGATTTTTAGACAGCTTTTCAATGCGTTACCCTCAATCATGGAAATTAACGCGCAAAACCGAAAATACAATTAACCGTCATGATTTATCATTTAAAACGACTGACATTAACGGGTTTTTATTTGGGGAAATTGATGTATCTCTTATCAGTCGCAATTCGCTTAAAGATCGTGTCGATAAAACAAGTTATCCAACCAATCTGCCAGATGTTGTTAAGGCAAGACGAAGTGCCATTGAGGATAATGGGTACACAATAGATCCATTGATGGAACGTCGTGACATTACCTTAACATACCAAAGCGATGTGAACGTGACCGAAGTCTACCCGTTAAGGCGTAAACAATCTGACATTTTTGTTAATGACAAGGAAAATTCAGTGGTGCAGGAATTTTGGATGACCGCCATAAAAACACCAAAGGACAATGGCAAAAATTACATTGTGACGATGCTTGCGCCATCACGCGATATTGATTTTTACCAATGGGCATTGGCCGTTAAATCCTATGAAATGATGGTGCAATCACTGAGGTAAAGTGATTAGGCGGAATAATACATTTCAAATTCAATGGGGTGTGGCATAGTTTCAAGTTTTTCCACTTCTTCCATTTTAAGAGCAATATAACCCTCGATCATATCCTTGGTAAACACATCCCCTTTTAATAGGAAATTATGATCGGCACCTAAGCTTTCTAATGCCTCACGCAATGATCCGCACACGGTTGGAATTTTTGACAATTCATCCGCGGGTAAATCATAAAGATTTTTATCCATAGGGTCGCCCGGATTAATTTTATTTTGAATACCATCAAGCCCTGCCATTAATTGCGCGGCAAATGCCAAATATGGGTTGGCCAATGGATCGGGGAATCGAACCTCTACACGGCGTGCCTTTGGCGATGTTGCCAATGGAATACGACAAGATGCAGAGCGATTGCGCGCGGAATAAGCCAATAAAACAGGGGCCTCATACCCAGGAACCAATCGTTTATATGAATTTGTTGTTGGATTTGTAAAGGCGTTTAATGCCTTTGCATGTTTAATGATACCGCCGATATACCACAGGCATTCTTGTGAGAGGCTAGCATATTTTTCACCCGCAAATAATGGTGTTTTGCCATTAAATAAAGATTGGTGGCAATGCATGCCCGACCCATTATCGCCAAAGATTGGTTTGGGCATAAATGTTGCGGTTTGGCCAAAGGCATGCGCGACATTATGAATGATATATTTATAAAGTTGCATGTTATCGGCACAGGCGGTCAATGTATCAAACTCAATCCCCAATTCCCCTTGGGATGGTGCAACCTCATGATGATGTTTTTGAACCTCAACGCCGACACTATCCAATACGGATAACATTTCGGAGCGAATATCTTGTCCGCTATCAACCGGCGCAACAGGGAAATATCCACCCTTAACGGTTGGGCGGTGACCCGTATTTCCGTCACTGCCGTAATCACGGTTGGAATTATTGGGGGATTCAACGGAATCGATTTTATAACCACTTTCGAACATTCCTGCGCTAAATCGTACATCATCAAAAATGAAGAACTCGGCCTCTGGTCCAAAATAGATTGTATCGGCAATACCTGAATCTTTCAGATGTTTTTCCGCAGCTTTGGCAATGGATCGCGGGTCACGATTATATGGTTTTTTGGTATCAGGGTCACATACATCACAGAATACAAGCATTGTTGGTTGCGCCGTGAACGGGTCTATGCATATGCGCCCAAGATCGGGCATTAACAACATATCGGATTGGTGAATTTCTTGCCATCCGGCAATTGACGACCCGTCAAAATAAAACCCATCAGCAAAGAAATCTTTATCCAAAAACGATAAGGCATATGTTGTGTGTTGTAATTTGCCTCGTGTATCGGAAAACACGAAATCAACGAATTCAATGTCATTGCCCTCACAAATTTTTAAAAATTCAGTAGCGTTTTTGGCGGACGTGATTTGTTTTGACATGTTTTTCTCCTGTTATAACAAGATTATAATATATCTATAAAATTAAGACACAATATTGCGCTGCAAGATATTCACAGGGAAATAGTTATTTTAATGTAAATAAAATTTCGTTACGACGCAAAAACCATGGTGTCCATGGTGGGTTATAAAATGCATACATTGGCGCGCCTGTAACCTCGATTTTATTATCGACAATATATTGTTTTAATTCTGATTCATGTTCGGCGATATTATTATCGCTCCGTGTTCCTGAAAACCGGACAGCAATTTTTTGAACGGCAGGGACACGACGAATAGTCACAGAATCATTTTTCGGCAGGGGGGTATTCTCAAAATCCATATCATTGGGCATATAAAACGCAATCGTCCATGAATTTTGCCCTTCTTGTTGTTGGGAAACTGGTGACGTCATCGGAATTTTTTGTGAGGACAATTCCTGTGACACAGGCGTGGTCATCGGGATTTCCTGCTTGGCAATATTTTCACCGCTAATATAATTGAATAATGTCCGAAATGCCTTTGAGGGTGCTTCTTTTTGCGAGCCTTCGACGGTGACCTCGGCAACAACGGTTTCGGCATATTCGCGAATTTCGATATCACCATCTTTTTTGATGACTTTATATTCAATTTCTTCTGCGGCCATGGCGTTCCCTCCAAATAATAAGATTGTAACCAATGATAATAATAGCAATCGCATAGTTTTTCTTTCTCTGTGTAATAAGTAGAATAAGTTATGGAAGAATTGTGTTGAATTTATGTTTGAATTATATGGTGCTGCCGAGGAGAATTGAACTCCCGGCCTCTCCCTTACCAAGGGAGTGCTCTACCACTGAGCTACGGCAGCA
>CAYGLI010000045.1:0-12620 GCA_964350795.1 uncultured Micavibrio sp. | reverse complement strand
TTAACCAAATTCGTTCCAAAATCGGCGTGATGTTTGGGTCACCTGAAACAACAACGGGTGGAAATGCCTTGAAATTCTATGCCTCTGTCCGTTTGGATATTCGTCGTATTGGGCAAATTAAGGACAAGGATGAAATTGTTGGAAACCAAACGCGGGTGAAGGTTGTAAAAAACAAAATGGCACCTCCATTCCGCCAGGTTGAATTTGACATCATGTATGGTGAGGGTGTATCCAAACAAGGTGAAATTCTTGATCTCGGTGTTGCCGCGGGTATTGTTGAAAAGGCAGGATCTTGGTTTTCATGCGGCGCAGACCGTATTGGACAAGGTCGCGAAAATTCAAAACAATTTTTACTTGATAACCCCGAATTTGAGGCCAAGTTAGAAAAACAAATTCGTGCGAATGCTGGACTGGTTGCCGAGGGAATGCTCGGTGGTTTGGATAGCGATGACAGCGAATTAACGGATGACGTGGCCGAGGTTGCAAATATAGAGACCGCAAAGGCAAAGAAAAAAGCATCAGGTGAGTAAAAAATAAAAGAACTTAAGGTAAGGGGTTTTATCCCGTTACCTTACTTTTGCAACAAAGCGATATCTGGTGCGCGGGTCGGGTAGAACAGCCATGTTTATGGCGTGATTAGTGTTACAAGCCTTTATCGTCCATTGTTCAAACCACCCTAAATTTTGATCCGTTTCAGATATTGTATTATTCTCTGTTCTGTATCCGATAAATTGTGTGTCATGAATCATGCCCTTCACTGAACATTCTGTGGTGTTTCTCAATGTGTCGTGGGCTGATTTTTCTGCCATTATTTGATGAATAGGGTCGATACGTGTTCGCCCGTTCATTAGGGGATAAACAGATGGAATTGAATTTGAATCATAGGCAATGGATATAACATTCAAACGAATGGACGTGTCACAGCCGGATACAACAGATTTCTCAATCCATTGCCCGTAATCTGGATGATTATTATTGTTTGTTGACGAATTATCGTCTTTGTCGCGCTGAATATCATTATTTAAATTAAACGTTGGCGAAACCAAAATTTGAGGTTTGAGTCGTTTTATTGTTACTTCATTATTACAATCAGGTGCCGCGAGTGAAAAAATATTTTTAAACTTATTTTCAACGGTGGCTATATAGAGGGTATTACTTTTTATATAACTATCAAAAAGGGGAAGCGGTGTGTTGTTTTGTGACCATGATGGCGTTGAAATGGCACATAGCAACGTTGCAACAGTTAGAATTTTTTTCATACAATCATCATAACAAAATTTATTGAGAAAGAAACGAATTAACATTTTTTCAATGTTTGTTTGGTATTCTAAATGAATGACGTTTGATGCACATCATTATGATTTCAAAGATTCGCAAATCATAAAAAAATATGATAGATTGTTGCTATCTAGTCACCATTATAACGCAATTAACAGTGAAAGGACTTTTCTATGATACCCGAAAAACGACTCCAATCTCTTCAATCAAAATCGGCACTCATTGCCCGCCGTGTGGAAGAAGAAGAAAGATCTCCATCGACAGATCCTACAATTTTGCGCCATCTTAAAAAACAAAAATTAGAATTAAAAGAAATTATTGCGGGTATTCGTGCGGACAACACGACAATGCATTAAAATTTAAATGACCCTTATATTGATTTTAAAACGCCATAATGATCTGTGGCGTTTTTTTTATGGATAGAGATTTTCTTTAATGAAATACAGGCCGGATTCAATGCCCGTGATGTCAATACCGTGTCCTAATCCCTTTGTTTTATAACCTGTAATATTGTATTTATTGTCTTTTAATATTGCCATCGCATCCTCCCATTCATCGACGCTGACGACCAAATCGGCTGATCCGTGAATGAGGTGGATTGGCATTTTTTTATGGGGAATGGTATCTAATTGTTCCTTATTAATTAATAATCGCCCTGAATAGCCAAGCACACCGGCACACGGATTTTTACGCATGAGTGCGGCATGAAGCGCCATCATTGTCCCCTGCGAAAATCCCATCAAAATAATTTTATTTTCGGTCAGGCTATATTCATCCATAACGTCATCAATAAATTTAGATAAAATTTTCCACGCGGTGGATATTTCCTTTTCCATGGCCTCGCGGGTGTAATTATCCAATGAAAACCATTGGTGACCCATGGGTGCCAATTCACACCTATCGGGTGCATCAGGGGCGATGAATAATGTATCTGGGCAATCCAATGCCCATTCCTGACCAATCGAAATTAAATCGCGGCCGTTAGCGCCATATCCATGAACGAGAATAACAGCGTTTTGAGGGTAATGATCTTCGGATTGTGGAAACAGGACGTAGCTGTTTAAATCACCTATCTTTTTTTGTTCCATCGCATGAGGGTAAACGTCCTCTATCATCCTGTCAATTCTTCGTTTATATAAATCTTATGAAGGATTTAGCGGTTTATATTCATTGGCCATATTGCCTAAAAAAATGTCCCTATTGTGACTTTAATTCGCATGTGTCAAACGCGGTTAATCATATTGAGTGGCGTGATATGTATACCTGTGAAATTGAATATTATCAAGGGTTGCTAGGTGCGCGACACATCACATCCGTTTTTTTCGGTGGTGGTACTCCCAGCCTGATGGAACCTGAAACCATTGACCATGTTTTAAAATGCTTATCACAAAAATGGACCATGTCGGATACATGTGAAATTACGCTTGAGGCCAACCCAACCTCAATAGAGGCTCAAAAATTTATTGATTTTAAGGGCGCGGGCATTAACCGCATATCGGTTGGTATTCAATCTCTGCGCGATAATGCGCTTCAATTTTTAGGGCGGGAGCATAGCGCAAGCGAGGCCTTAAAAGCCTTAGAGATTGCAAATTCATTATTTGATCGTGTGTCCTTTGATTTAATTTATGCGCGTCCTGATCAAACAATGGATGAATGGCGCACGGAATTAAATGAGGCACTTACTTACGCCAAGGGTCATTTATCATTGTATCAATTAACAATCGAGGATGGCACGCAATTTAAAATCTTGCGCGAAAAAGGGCAATTAACCGAATTAAATTATGATGTCGCGGGGGATATGTATGCCGTGACCGCCGATATGATGGCGAATGCGGGGATACCCGCCTATGAAATATCAAATTATGCGACGGTGGGGCAAGAAAGCCGCCATAATTTAATCTATTGGCGGTATCAGGATTATGTGGGCATTGGACCCGGTGCGCATGGGCGTATTACATTGCCCAATGGGGATAAGGTTGCAACACGAACCCATAAACCACCTGAAAAATGGATGGCGGATGTGCGTGCCAAGGGTCATGGCGCGAAGCCGTTTGAGGTGTTATCGAACCAAGAACAAATGGAAGAACGCATCATGATGGGGTTACGCTTGAGGGAGGGGGTTCATGTTGATTCCCTATCACCGTCATTGCAGGCTTTATGCCTGCAATCCATGGATAAAAGGGACACGCACTGTCATGCCGACATTGGGATGTTGTTAAAAAATAATTTCCTCAAAACCAAAAATGACCGCCTATTCGTCCCACAAGATAAATGGCCAGTTTTGGATTCTATTTTGGCGAAACTGTTAATTGCTCTAGATTAATAGTATGAATCAAAATTATGGAACCATCACCGCTGTCCTTGGCCCAACCAACACGGGGAAAACATGGATGGCGTTGGAAAAGATGCAATCCTATAACCGTGGGATGATTGGTTTTCCATTGCGATTGTTGGCGCGTGAAAATTACGAGAAATTGGTTGAAAAACATGGGCGATCTTCGGTTGCATTGATTACGGGCGAGGAAAAAATCATTCCCAACAACGCCCGATTTTATTGTTGCACGGTTGAGGCCATGCCCGTGTCAGAAACATTTGATTTTGTCGCGATTGATGAAATCCAATTATGTGCCGACCCTGACCGCGGACATATATTCACAGACCGATTGTTGAATTGCCGTGGCACGCGCGAGACATTATTTTTAGGGGCGGAAACAATGCAATTGGTCATCAAGGCCTTGGTGCGGAATGTCCATTTTGAAACGCGACCGCGCCTATCAACCTTAACCTATCAGGGATTTAAAAAATTGACTCGCTTGCCAAAACGGTCGGCGGTTGTGGCGTTTTCTGTGGATGATGTGTATGCCCATGCCGATTTAATTCGCCGTCAAAAAGGTGGCACGGCAATTGTCATGGGTGCATTGTCACCACGTACGCGCAATGCACAGGTGGATATGTACCAATCGGGGGAGGTTGATTATATTGTTGCAACGGATGCCATTGGGATGGGGTTAAATATGGATATACGCCATGTTGCCTTGGCCGCGGCACGTAAATATGATGGAAAATCGGCACGTCATTTACGACCCGATGAATTGGCGCAAATTGCCGGACGCGCAGGGCGCCATATGCGCGATGGAACATTTGGCGTCACGGGACATATGCGTGATTTAACCCCTGATATGGTGAGTGCAATTGAAAATCATAATTTCACAAGTTTGGATCAAGTTTGTTGGCGAAATTCGCGCCTTAATTTCGATACACCAAAAATGTTGCTGAAATCATTAGAGGAAAAGCCAAGTCACGACATGTTAATGCGGGGGCGCGATGCTGATGATATGATTGCCCTAACCGATATGATAACGCGTGATGATGTCATGGCGCGTGCCACCAACCCCGCCGCAACGCGGTTATTGTGGGATGTGTGTCAAATCCCCGATTTCCGCAAGGTATTATCGGATGACCATCACGAATTTGCCGCGCGTATATTTGATTTTATTTGCGATGATGGGCGCATTCCAGAGGATTGGATGGAAAAACGCATATCGCAATTTAACAATGATAATGGTGATGTTGATACATTAATGACACGCCTTGCCCATATTCGTACATGGACATACCTGACACATAAGGCTGAATGGTTGGACAACGCCGTGTCATGGCAGGATATGACACGTGATATTGAGGATAAATTATCCGATGCCTTGCATCAGGCATTAATCAAACGATTTGTTGATAAACGCAACGCCTTATTCACCGATGCCATAAGCGGTGATAAAGAATTATTGGCGGGTGTACGCCGTGATGGAACGGTCATTGTTGAAGGGCAAGAAATTGGTCATTTACATGGTTTGAAATTTAACGCACATGAAACCTTGATTACCGATAAGGGAAATCGTACAAAGAAGATATTAAATACTGCGCATCGTGCGCTTCGGCCTGAAATAACAAGGAGAATAGGGCAAATGATAAATTGGAATGATGTTGGCGATGATAAGGGGCGATTTACCCTGCATGAAGACGGTCAAATCACATGGCAGGATAATAAAACAAACCCTTTACCAGGGGATGTTGTGGCGCATATTCAAAAAGGGCAGAGCATTTTGTCACCAGATGTTAAAATGATCGACAGCGATGTTTTGGACGATGCCCAAAAATCACAGGTGAAAGCCGCCATTCAGACATGGTTAGGGGCGCATATTCATGAAATTTTGGCGCCGTTATTCAAATTGGTTGATGAAAAGGATAATAAATTAGAGGGATCGGCCAAAGGTATTGGATTCCAACTCTATGAGAATTTAGGGGTTATTCACCGCAGCGAAATTGAAAATCTTGTCCCCGATTTAACGCCAGAGTTGCGCGCGACATTGCGTCAGAAAAAGGTGAAAATGGGGCCGATTTTAGTGTTTATGTATGAATTGGTAAAACCCGCCGCCATTAATTTACGTGCCTTACTATGGGGATTATGGTCGGATAAACCATTGCCGATGGATCGCCCCGCCGATGGACGTGTGTCGGTTGCGGTTGATCCAAAGGCCGTGGATCGCAATTATTTACGGTCAATCGGATATCCCGTTTTTGGAAATTTGGCCATTCGTATTGATATGTTGGACCGTGTGGTGACCGATATTTATGATTCATCCAAGGATTTTAAATTTCAGGCGCAACATAAATACATGGAATGGTTGGGATGTGGTGAAGATGACCTTTATGCCGTATTACAATCCATGGGTTTCCGTCGTTTGAATGAAATTACACCTAAACAAGATGAAAAAGTAGAAACACCGCAAGAAAATAATGAAGAAGTGGGTGTTGCTGATGAAAACGCAGATAAAAAAAGCGAAAAACCGGTTTTGGCGACGTTTTTATTGAAAAAAGGCAAGATTTCGGATCGCCCTGCACCAAAAATGGATAAAAAGCCATATAGGAATGATAAAAAACCGCATAAAACCGCACAAAAAGATAATAATAAGGCTAAAACTTATAATGCAAAGCCTAAAAAAGCGGAAATTGATGACGATTCCCCGTTTGCGATTTTAAAGCAGTTACAGAAATAATTACTTCGAATTTTATACATAGTTTAGGTTGTATTTAACTAATTCTGAGATACTTAATATAAGGATGAAGGATTATTTATAATTTCATTCTTGATGGGGTGCCTTGCGTCAATTTCACGTCTGGGACTAAACAGGAAGACACGTGAGGTACCCCACTTTTTTATCTTATCTTAAACGCCAAATGAAACACCACACCCGCATGATGACGATGCGTTTGGGTTAATGACCTTCATCATTGATCCGCCTAGGGATGATACATAGTCCAATGTTGAATCTTCCAGAAAGGGTGCGGAAACCGCGTCAATAATCGTTTTTGTTCCATCTTTTTCAAATATCAAATCATCATCGGCGATGATGTTGTCCATATCCATTTTATATTGAAACCCAGAACATCCGCCCCCTTCGACGGTTAAGCGAAAGAAATAATCATCCCCTAATTTTTGCTGGGTGATAATATCGGCAATGCGTTTTGCCGCGGCGTCGGTGACTGTGAATGCAATGCTCATAATGTATAAGATGGCATAATTGAATTAAAATTCAATGGTGTTATCCAACCATATAGTGATTTTCAATCGTGCGTGCCAAAAGATCGCTGTTTAAATTGCGTTTTTCTATGACATTGGATGCGCCGGCGATCATGGCCTCATCAATGGTTGTTTGGTTTGCGAACCCTGTTGTGACAACAATAGGCGTTGTATGTGCGTATTTTTTGATGTCTTTGATTGAATTAATGCCCCAATTATCTGGCAAATTGAGATCAAGAAAAACAGCATCATGGTGTTTGTGATAAAGGCTTTTGGCACCGTTTAAAAAATTATTACAGACTGTGACTTTAGCGTTGGGAAACCGTTTTGAAATATATCTTTTTAATAATTCAGAGTCTGCCTTGCTGTCTTCGATAACTAAAAAATTCATTCTCTTAGCATATGATAGCAAGGTTAACAGGGGATTAATGGTGAAGCGAAATAAATTTGTAGCCGCGATCATTAAATAGCTCTTCAATCGTGCTTTGTTCAATAATTTCGGTTGA
The DNA here is from genome assembly GCA_964350795.1 of uncultured Micavibrio sp. Classification (GTDB taxonomy): domain Bacteria; phylum Pseudomonadota; class Alphaproteobacteria; order Micavibrionales; family UBA1664; genus UBA1664. The sequence continues at coordinate 5,258 of CAYGLI010000045.1, read as the reverse complement.
TGACCCTGTGTCAACGGTAACAATTTGTTTTTCCAAATCAATATCAACATCGGCGGATTCATCGATTTTTTTAAATCCATCGGTGATTGTTTCAACGCACGCTTGGCACATCATCCCCTCGGCTTGTATGATGTATTTTTTTGCCATTGATGGTTGCGCGATAAATATCATCAAAGCGACCAAGGCGATAAAATTTATTATTTTTGTGGATGCCATCCCCATCTCCATTCATTAAGTGTTACGATCTCAGGCTCGATTCCATTATCATGAAACCAACTATCAACAGCATATTTGATACCGCTGTCTTTTTCAACAATAACCGCGGTGCGATGGGGGCCCAGACGGCCAGATAATATGGGTGGCCGTGAAGTTAAGGCATTCACATCATGAAATTTTAACAATCCCAATTGATCGGCCAAAATTAAGTAGGTTGTGGTGTTTGTGCTCTCGTCAATGCAATCCTGTTGCATATGCCCCAATCGCACGTATGTGCCGCCAATATCATTTTTTGTGCCGATACGGTTGCCAATTAATGTTTCCATGTGTGCAATATATTTTTTAATATTTTGCCTTTCAAAATCAATATTATTATTTTTTTTAAATATGTTTTTTATTGTTTTGATGTCAGATTTTGACAATGATTCATTGTCAATCTTGGTGCATCCATATGACCGACATACAGGAAAAGATTGAATGTTGGGATAGGGGATGTTTTGTGCCTGATAGGATGTATCAGGTGATTGAATTCCTGCGCAGGCATGAAGAGTCATCGTGATTAAAATTAAGTTGAAAATTTTAGGTGATAAAGTCATACAGCTCATCAAATGATTTGGATTTTTTGGTTACTGTAATAGTGCCATTATGATTTATCATGACCTCCGCGGCGCATGGACGTAATTGATAAATCGCGCTCATGCTTTGCCCATATCCACCCGTGGATACAATGCATAAGATGTCGCCTTCTTGTGGTTCGGGCAGGGATATATTTTCGGCAAAAATATCACCACTTTCACAAACATTTCCAACAATGGTGAGTTGGTCTTTTTTGTCACGGCCTTCACCAGAGAGGTTGATAATTTGATGATAAGATTGATAAAGGGCTGGACGGATAAGGTGGTTAAACCCTGTGTCTGTTCCAACAAATGTTGTTTTTCTCTCTGGTTTTATCATGGTCACGGTCGTGAGCAAGCATGTGCTTTCCCCAACCAAAAATTTGCCAGGTTCAATGCGATAATGGAATTCAGGGTTTGATTGTGTGGATTTGAATGCGTCTAACATCGGGATAACCGATTGTCCCCAATCGACAATATCAATCGGTGTTTTATCAACGGAATAGCGAATGCCAAACCCTCCGCCAATATCAACAAATTCTAGGGTATTGCCAAATTCGCGTGCGCGCTCTAACACGCCGTTAACGCCGGCAAGAAAGCTATCTTTCTCATAGAATCCAGACCCGATATGAGCGTGAATACCGATAATAGTGAGATTGTGTTCGGTAATTATTTTTCGTGCCTCTGGTAAATCTTTATCACTAATTCCAAACTTTGTATCTTCGCCGCCTGTGACGACAAAATCACATTCGCCCGCACCGACATCAATATTAAGGCGAAGCGCACATTTTGCCCCCACATGGTTTTCGCCGAAACGGCGAAGCTCGCTAATTGATCCAATATTTAAAATCACACCATGGTCATGGACAAAATTCATTTCCTCTGTTGAGCAACTATTGCCCGTGAATAACATTTCATCGGCGGTGAAGCCCAATTTTTGACCCAATAAAATTTCATTGGGTGATACGGTATCCAACCCGTCAATACCTGCATTTTTTAATGCGGTGACAATGGTGGGATTGTAATTCGCCTTGACCGCATAGAAGATTTTAACCCGTCCGCCAAAGGCGCTTTTTAACAAATCAACCTTGTAATTAAGGTGTTCATGGCTGGTTAAATAAATTGGGGTTGCGCCCGCGGCCTTGATGGCGTCTTTGGCTTGGTCAAATGTTGGGGTGAATGGTTTCATGATTCAATCTCTATAATGATTGGTGTGTGGTCCGATGCCTTGTCCCATCCGCGTGGTTCGCGGTCAATGTCGCACGACATTAATTGATCGGCAAGGTTGGGCGTTAAAAGGAAGTGGTCAATGCGTATCCCCTTATTTTGTGGCCATGCGCCGGCCTGATAATCCCAAAATGTATAGCAATCTTTTTCATCTGCGTGTTTCATGCGGTATGCGTCATATAACCCCATATTTGTCATGGTGCGGAATCGATCCCAACTTTCCTGACGGTACAGCGCATCACCCTCCCAGTCTTTTGAATTATGCACGTCATTTTCGGTTGGAATGATATTAAAATCTCCGCCTACCAAGTAAGAAATATCATTTTTATACAGTTCATTAAGTCGGTTTATTAATGCGTCAGTCCAATTTAATTTATACGGATATTTTATGCTGTCATCACTCACGGGATTACCGTTTGGCATGTAACAATTGATCATGCGAATGCCCTCAATATCGACTTCTAAATATCGGGCTTGATCATCATCGTCCAAAATTTCATCGGCAATGACATCGATTGGAAATTTGGAAAGTATGGCAACACCGTTATAGGTTTTTTGCGCCTTAATCGCGACGTGATATCCGCGGCTCTCAAATTCAGATGTCGGGAAGTTTTCGGCAACGCCCTTTAATTCCTGCATAAATAAAATATCAGGTTGTGCGCCATCCACCCATTTTAAAACGACGGGCAGGCGTGCTTTAATTGAATTGACGTTCCACGATGCGATCTTCATGAAAGTTTTTTACCACGAAGACGCGAAGTGATGAAGTTGTTTTTTGAACCACGGAAGGCACTGAGAACACGGAATAAATATTATTAAACTTTCCGTGACCTTCCGTGTTTTCCGTGGTTAAATATATCTTATATGTCCGACTTCAAATCTATTTTTCAAAAATTCAAATCCGAAAAATCACTGCACGCCGATGTGATGCAGGATCAAATGGTTGTTGTGTTGGATAAATTGTATGTCGACCTTTTAAAGCCACCCAAAAAATCGTGGTTTTCTAAGGGGAAATATATAAAGGGGCTTTATATTTGGGGTGGCGTAGGGCGCGGAAAAACGATGATCATGGATTTGTTCTATGACGCGCTGCCCATCACCGAAAAACGCCGTGTGCATTTTAATATCTTTATGTTGGACGTGCATAACAGCGTAAAGATGTTACGCGAAGACGGCAAAGGCGAAAACCCACTGCGCCATATTGCATCAGAGATTGCCGCCAATGTGCGCGTGTTGTGCTTTGATGAATTTCAGGTCTATGACATTGCCGATGCAATGGTGTTGTCCGAATTGTTTAAGGCATTGTATCAAAAGGGTGTGACCGTGATTGCTACATCCAATGTGGCACCCGATGATTTGTATAAAGGCGGGTTACAACGGGCGCGGTTTTTGCCGTTTATTCCATTGGTAAAAAAATATATGGATGTCCTGCACCTCGATTCTGCAACGGATTATAGGCAACAGGCGTTGAACGAAGACGGTGTTTATTTTGTTCAGAGTCAATCAAAGATGCAGGCATTTTTTGACAAATTAACCGCACATCATCAGGCAAAACCGACAATACTGAAAATTAAAAAACGTGATTTACCGATTGAAAAATCTTTTGATAAAATAGCGTGGGTATCGTTTAATGAACTGTGCGAAAAACCACGCGCCGCGGCGGATTATAAGGGTCTTGCGGATGCATATGATACGATTTTCCTCAATAACGTTCCACGTATGGGGTATGACCGACGGAATGAGGCCAAGCGATTTATATTATTAATTGATACATTATATGACGCGGGAAAACGTCTGGTTATCAACGCCGAAAAACCGCCGCAGGATTTGTATCATGGTAAGAACCATGCATTTGAATTTGAACGCACAATTTCGCGCTTGCTGGAAATGCAGGGGGCAGATTATTTATTAACGACATCGAAAGAAAAAATTGATAGTCTTTAAGTCATGAGTTTTTTATCTAAGATTTTAGGAAAAGAAAAAAATAAGGCGTCGATTGTTACGAAACAAAATCGCGATCCCAAACAATATGAGGTTGAGCGGGAGAAAGCACGCTCAAAATCGGCCAAGGATCGTCTTGCCGTTGCCAAAGATCCAAAAACTCATTTGGAAATTTTATATTATTTGGCCGAAGATCAGGATCATAAGGTTCGGAAGGCCGTGGCATCAAACCCATCAACCCCCATTCAGGTTAGTGATGTTTTGGCCAAGGATGATGACGTTGATGTCAAAATTGCGCTGATTAAACGCCTGACGCAATTATTGCCGGATTTATCACAAGATCAATATGCACATTTATATGCCTTTGCCGCGCAGGCCTTGGGAATATTGGCGTTAGACGAGGTATTAAAGGTTCGGTTGGCGTTGTCGTCCGCATTAAAGGATGAGCTATACGCACCGCCAGAGGTTGCGTCGCAATTGGCGCGTGATTTGGAACGCGAAGTGTCTGAACCCATATTGAAATTTTGTTCGGCCGTGTCCGATGATGTTTTGGTTGATATATTAATTCAACATCCCGATAATTGGGTGGTTGAGGCCATCGCCAGCCGTGCCGATTTGGCGCAGGGGGTCTCAAGCGCGGTTATTAACACGCAAAACACAATCGCAGGACGCATTTTGATTGAAAATAAAACGGCCAAAATTGACGATGATGCCGTCGATGAAATCTTGCGCATGGCACCTGAAAAACCAGAATGGCATAAACCGCTTGCCCTCCAATCGCACTTGCCCGCGCGGGTTATAAAACAAATTTTGATGTTTGTTGATTCATCCATTCAAAAATTAATTTTCGAGCGCACGGATATGGACGATGAAACGCGCAATGATTTAATGGATACAGTATCACGCCGCATGAATTTTTTGGTTGATGAAACGGGCGCGCGCGTAACACCGCGGGAAAAGGTCGCCATGTTGGCCAAGAAAAAAGAATTGAACGATGATTCGATTAAGGATGCCTTGGCCTTGCGTGAATATGAGTTTGTTTATGCCGCCCTGTCGCATGAATCAAAATTATCCGAAGATATTGTGAAAAAAATGATTCAAACAGGATCTGCCAAGGCCACAACCGCCATTGCGTGGAAGGCAGGAATGAGCATGCGAACCGCGCTGGAAATTCAAAAAACATTGGCGAAAATTCAACCGCGAGAATTGCTGTACCCTAAAAATGGGGACGAATACCCACTATCCGAGGGTGATTTAAAA
>CAYGLI010000044.1:0-13407 GCA_964350795.1 uncultured Micavibrio sp. | reverse complement strand
GTTCAGACGATAAATCAGCCTTCTTGATATATCCATTCAGATTATCATTCACGCTTACCTTAACGCCGGCGCCTTCGATTGCGGTGACTGTACATGTCACAACCGCACCCTTGGCAACGCCGTCCATCGCACCCTTGAATGGGTCTTCGGTTAATTGCTTGATCCCCAATGCAACGCGTTCTTTGTCCGCATCCATTTCAAGGATTTTTGTTTTAACCTTGTCACCAACAGTGAATGTTTTCAAAACATCTTCGGATTGATCTTCCCATGAAATGTCAGAAATATGAACCATACCGTCAATTTCATCATTCAATGCAACGAACAAACCAAATTCAGTGATGTTACGCACTTCACCCTCAAGCTCTTCTCCAGCTTTCTTAGAGTCGATATAAGCCGCCCATGGATTTTCCTGAGTTTGTTTAATACCCAGTGAAATACGGCGTTTTTCAAGATCAACATCCAAAACCATCACGTCAACTTCTTGAGACGTTGAAACGATTTTACCTGGATGAACATTTTTCTTTGTCCATGACATTTCTGATACGTGGACTAAACCCTCGATACCATCATCAAGTTCAACAAACGCACCATAATCTGTGATGTTTGAAATGCGTCCCTTGTATGTTGCGCCAACAGGATATAATGATTCTGCTGCTTCCCATGGGTCATCCAACAATTGTTTCATACCCAAGGACACGCGTTTTGTTTCCTCGTTGTAACGAATAACCATCACGTCAATTTGTTGTCCAACGCTTAAGGCCTCAGATGGGTGATTCACACGTTTCCATGAAATATCAGTCACGTGCAACAATCCATCAATACCACCAAGATCAACGAACGCGCCGTAATCTGTGATGTTTTTAACGATACCTGTTAGGATTTTGCCTTCTTCCATTGTACCCATCATTTCGGTCATGGCTTCGGCTTGTGATTCCTCTAAAATCGCACGGCGTGACACAACGATATTTCCGCGTGCACGATCCATTTTCAAGATTTGGAATGGTTGTGGGACACCCATTAATGCCGTTACATCCTTGATTGGACGGACATCAACTTGTGAACCCGGCAAGAATGCCACGGCACCATTAAGGTCAACCGTAAATCCACCTTTAACACGACCAAACATAACACCCGTTACGTTTTCTTCTTTTGCGTGAAGTTTTTCTAGGTCAGCCCATGCCTCTTCGCGGCGGGCCTTTTCACGGGATAAAACGGCTTCGCCATTTCTATCTTCCAAACGCTCGACAAATACCTCGACGGCATCGCCAATTTGTAGTTCGGCACGTTGTCCCGCCAAACCAAATTCTTTTAATGGAATACGGCCTTCGGATTTTAATCCAACGTCAACCGTAATGTGATCGGCGGTCATGGACACGATTGTCCCCGTTACCACTGATCCGCTAAATGCTTCGTTTTCGCCAATTGTTTCACCAAGAAGGGCGGCGAAATCGTTGCTCTCTTCTCTGTCTTGTAGTTTTGCTGCAGTTCCAGCCATAATAATAGTCTCACTTTATTTTCAAAATACGCTAAACACATAAGCTTGCACGGGGTTTCCCCCAGCCTGTGGATAACGAAGCAGTTTTAACCCGATACCATATGGATTGCAAGGTTTTATCGCCGTTTTATTTGGATTTACGCGTCCATGTTGTAAATTTGCCAGTTTATACCACCTTAATCCATTGATTTTAAATAAAAATTTTCATTCTACAGTTCGTTTGAGATTTTTTGTTTTTTCCTCACTCTGCTTTTGTTTGGTATTAAAAAACACAGATATATTTTAAGACTTTATTCCTATTTTGTCAAGATAATATATGGTATTTGACAAAATTAATTTTTAGCATTATGTGTATAAATAAATTTATACACTAGAAAGAAATAACTATGAAATCCATTACACGCCCAGAAGCCATTAAAATATTTGGTCGTTCCATGGTTTATAACTCTGCTCAACTGCCGCCTTTCTCGTATGAAAATAATAATACAGATATAACGACAAATAAATGGCTCGATAGCAGAGAAGCCATACAATTCTCCGAAGTTTTAAGTGAAGATGTTGTATCAAGAACGACACAAAGCCCGTGGTCAAATTTTTTACAAGATATCTTCAACGAAAAAAGCATCATTAGGTGGCCTGATAGAGATTTAGCCACACCAATAAAACACCATGCAGCGCAAGTCTATGACAAAGCGCGTCAGGATGAAGAGAGTTTAAAACAACCGATGAATGCATTCCAACGCTGGACATCTCGGAAAGGCAGTTCTAAACCAGAGGTCAGCGGACAAGATTTATTTTCTGATTTATCAGTTCAAGTGAATTACCTACCACAAACCATCTATATTCCAGATCGCGTTCTTGATTTAGGGGATACTATTTACGAGGTTGTCACTTTTAAAGATAAGAAAAAAGAACCTAAAATCATTAATCATAAAATTGTAAATCGATGGATGCAAAAAGATACCTATTGGATAAGCAAACCTAACGATACACGACCTGACAATACGGAACGTGTTGAGTATGAAAATATATATAAAGTAAGTTATACAGCACAGCGTTCAGAATTTTCTGTCATTAATTTTTCATTAGATTCCAATGGTAATTTTGATCAAATGGATCAGGGTTTTATGGACGGGGTTTCCCTTTATAAGTCTAAAGATAATTTTTTCTTTACCAAAAAAGACGCACAGAAAAAAGTGACTTCTATATTATCACAAAAACCTAAAGCTACTGAACGACTCACACCATAACCAAATGTCGTTTCGCAATTTGGACAACATCTCGTGGCTCAGCGATTTTGTTTTTGATACAAAATTCCAAGATATCGATTTGAATATTTTCCATTGCCTGTGCCGACATATTTGGCACACCCGAGTCTTGTAATATTTGCTCAATCGCGGCCTTGCCTGAATGGCGTTGGATGACTGATTTTGATGTTGTCCCAACGGACTGAGGGTTGATGATTTCATACATTCCATCGTTTTTGGTTTGTCCATGTTGGTGAATACCGCTGGCGTGGGTAAAGGCATTTTTGCCTGTGATGGCCTTATTGGGTTGCACACCGATGCCCGTTATTTTTTCCAAACATCGTGCGGTTTCGATGATGTGTTGTGTTTTGATGTTTGTTTTTTGCGGATATCGATCTGGACGCGACTGCATCCCCATCACGATTTCTTCTAAGGCGGCGTTTCCTGCACGTTCGCCAATGCCGTTGATTGTGCATTCAACCTGCCCAACCCCTGCGCGAATTGCGGCCATTGAATTGGCAACGGCCTGACCGCGGTCATTGTGACAATGGGCGGATAATGTCACCGTATCAATATTGGGTACGTTATTCATGATATGGTGAAACATATCCGCGCTTTCATCTGGATCTTGAAATCCAACAGTGTCGGGCATGTTAATTGTACGCGCCCCTGCCCTGATTGCCGTATCAACAACACGCAACATAAATTCGCGGTCTGTATTTGTAAAATCCTCACCAGACCATTGCACATCATCAGTAAAGTTACGTGCGTAAGTTACGGATTCATGGATACGCTCTAAAACTTGTTCGGGTGTCATGCATATTTTTTCCGCCATATGCATTGGCGATGTAGCGATAAATGTATGGATGCGGGGTTGGGTTGCATTTTTTAACGCCGAGGCTGCGGATTCAATATCGCGCTTCACCGCGCGTGCCAATGCGGCAACGCATGTATTCTTGATTGTATCAGCCACCGCCATCACGGAGTCATGGTCGTAATAGGATGCAATGGGAAACCCCGCCTCAATAATATCAACGCCCAAGCGTTCTAATTGTTGCGCCATGATGATTTTTTCATCTGTGGTCATGGCGTAACCTGGGGATTGTTCACCATCACGTAATGTTGTATCGAAAATTTTAACCTGTTGTGTCATTTGAAACCTCTGTTTTTAAATAAAAAATTGCTGTTGGAATTTTAAAATCCCTAAAGCGGAGGTGGACTCAAATATCAGTGTAAATATGAAGAATACCTTATGCCCGCCCTAGGGGGTCATAAGTCGGAGGAGGTTTAGAAGTGATACGCCGTTATTCTTCATTACTGAAACTATGGCATATCCAAATTCATTTATGCAAGGGTTTTTAACACCACATCAAACGCATCATCGGCACTCATGGATGATGTATCGATAATCACGGCATCATCGGCGGGTTTAAGGGGGGCGGTGGTGCGGTTGGTGTCGCGGTCGTCGCGGACACGCATTTCGGTGAGGACATCATTGTATGATGCATTATCACCGTTTGATTTTAATTCATCATAACGGCGTTTCGCGCGAGTTTCGGTGTCGGCCACAATGAAAAATTTATGATTGGCGTCGGGGCATATGACCGTTCCGCAATCGCGACCGTCTAATACTGCACCATCAAAACCGTCTGGTGGCGTGTTGGCCAAGGCGCGTTGTAAATCCAACACGGCTTGGCGGACTTGTGGAAATTGGGATGTACGGGAGGCCATTTGCCCCGCTATATCTGATTTCAAATCTGGGTTATTCATCATATTCAAATCAAATCTGTCCGATAAGCCCTCGGCGATTTTGGCAACGACATCGGGGTTATCTTCGGGGATAATATTCAAATCATTCACCTCCAGCCCCACAAGGCGATAAATTTTACCAGTATCCAAATAGAAATAATTAAGATGGTCCGCTAATCGGCGTGCCAATGTGCCTTTGCCACTGGCCGCAGGGCCATCAATTGTGATTATTTTTTTCATGATTATTATTTAAAACTATTTATCGAAATAGTCTAGCGAACCGTTATAGTCACGCACAAGCTTGCGGAATTTAGAATCCGGAATTGGTGCGGAATAACGGAAACCTTGAACAACATCACAACCCTCATCAATCAGAATTTGTTCTTCTTCTTTTCGCTCTACACCCTCGGCCACAACCTTAAGCCCCATGGTCTTACACAGTGCCAAAATGGTTTTGGTTAAAACAAGATTATCATGTTGTTCATCCAAATGACGCACAAACGCACGGTCAATTTTTAATTTATCCATTGGAAACCTTTGAAGGTAGGACAGAGATGAATACCCCGTTCCAAAATCATCAATCGCGATTGGCACGCCCAACGCCTGAATTTCCTTTAACATTTTAATCGAATGGTCAGTGTCTTCCATAAAGACGGTTTCGGTCACCTCAACCTCTAATTGATGTGGTTTGATTCCCGTTTTATTCATTGTCGCCTTGATTTTATCAACAACATCTTTTTCCATGAATTGATGACCAGAGAAGTTCACGGCAATTGATAGCTCCCCCAAACCATCATCTGCCCATGCCTTCGCGGTTTTACAGGCCTGTTCCAAAATCCAATCCCCCATCGGAAGGATTAAACCTGATTGTTCCGCCACAGGAATAAAATCAACGGGTGAGACGAAATATCCACCTGTGCCGATATCTGCCTGTTTCCACCACCGTATCAAGGCCTCAGCCCCAATAATTTTTCCTGTTTTCAGGTCAATTTGTGGTTGGTAATACAGCTCTAATTCTTCTTTTTCAACTGCAACACGCAAATCGCGCAATGTTTGAAAACGTTTTTGAATCGCCTCGGTATATGTGCCATCATATCGTTTGGCACGGTCACGCCCATCCGTTTTCGCACGGTTTAGGGCAGTATCAGCGCATTTCAAAACTTCCTCTGGCATTTCAGCATCTTCAGGATAAACAGCGACACCCACAGAGCATCGCACCTGAAAATTTTCATCCATAATATTAATGGCCTTGGTGCGGAAGGCCTCGATAATGTCATTGGCTTGTTTTTCGGCCTCATCAACATCGCCATTCAATGGCAACATCACCGCAAATTCATCCGCGCCTAATCGTGCAACAATGGCTTGTTCAGGCACTTTTTCTTGAACACGTTTCCCAAAGGCCTTGAGAACCTCGTCCCCAATTGCATGACCCATCGTGTCATTAATATCCTTGAAATGATCAACATTCATGGCCAAAACAGCGTAGCGATCAACAAAATTTTCTTTGCTATCGGCTAATGTATCCTTTAATTTTTTCAGGAAATTTGTGCGGTTTGGTAATCCTGTAAGCGTGTCGTAATAAGCAAGCCTGTTTACTTCGCTCTCTGCCATCGCCTTAATGCGCTTTAGGCCATCTGCATTATTTTTCATCAAAATATCTGCCGCCTCAATTGCGCGACCAATTTCGGTTTTATCATGCAAATCTGTATTAGGAGCCGGAGGATTTTCAGGGTCACGCGTGGCCGCCGTTAAACGGTTATAGAGATAAATAACAGGATCTAAAAACCAACGTGACAGCGCAATAATCAAAACAAGTGTGACGAACAGGGACAATAAGATAACAATGATAATCTCCAGCTCAATCGCCTTTAACATCTCACCCTTAATACGTTTGGCATCCAATTGTGCCACGACATAATGGGAAATGCCCAACTCGCCAGGCCTGTACGCAACCTCATAAACACCCGTATCGCGGTTGTAATATTCATAGAATCGAACATCTGTATCGGGTTTTAGCATTAATGAAAAATCATTCCCCTCTTCGCCTAATTTCTCCCTACGCATGTTGTAATAAGAAATGGCAGTAATCGGCGTAATGAGGATAAGGCGTGATGCGCCGCGTTCATCAATTGGCGGTTGTGTTTGATCAAATGATGCATTTGATAAGGCGGGGATAATTGAATAAAGCCCCAATTCACGCAAGTCATAAAGGCGGTCTTTTTCAAATTGTGACAAAGACATCGCCGAAAACAATGCGTTTACGGATAAAATCACAATAAACAACGACGTGGCAATCTTCCAGATTAGCCGGCTATTCCAAATATTATTGAGTGAAGATTGTGGGACCACCATTCGCATTATTGTGAATGATTTGTATTAAGAAATAAATAACAGAAAGTGAATAATATCTTAATAATCAATCCGAACCAATGATAATCCGCTTGCGGGCGCGGTCATGCCGGCTTTAGTTCGGTCTTTGGCGGCCAAAATATCTTTTATATCATGGGGTTTTAGGCGCCCATTTCCGACATCTTTTAATGTTCCAACAATGTTACGGCATTGATGATGGAGGAAACTTTGTGCCTCCAACTCGAATATAATTTCCATACCACCAAAATCATCATATTGATGATGAAAAATCTCAACCCTATCCAATGTCCGCACGGGTGATTTTGCCTGACATTGCGCATCACGAAAGGATGAAAAATCGTGATGTCCCATTAAATGCAACGCGCCCAAACGCATCGCCTCGATATCTAATTCATGTTTGTGGTGCCAAACATGTGATGAATCATGGATGGGGGGTGCGGGGCGTGTGACCATTCGGTAACGATATAATTTATTTGTTGCGTCAAACCGCGCATGAAATTCGGGGTTCACTTCCTCGGCATGAATAATTGCGATGGGTTCAGGCCTTAAATGCGCGTTAATTGCCTTGGATAAATCATATTCGGTTAAGAGACGATCCCCATAATCCAAATCAAAATGCGCCACCTGACCATGGGCATGTACCCCCGCATCGGTGCGTCCCGCGGCTGTGATGGTGATGTTCTGCCCGCAAAATTTATGAATGGCGGTTTCGATGGATTGTTGGATAGATGCAATACCGTCTTTTTGCCTTTGCCATCCGTGATAGGCGGTACCGTTATATTCAATCGTGATTTTCCATCGTTTTTGCATGAATTATGTTTTAAAACGCAAAGGACGCAAAGTCACGCAAAGTTTTTTAATTGACTTATAAAAAATTAATATGCTATCTTTCCTCAAATTAATTATAAAAAAAATAAGATATGAATGACTACTGTAAATCTGCTTTTTTTGGTGTTGCTGATGTAGCGATATCAGCAACATTAACAATTCTTGGCGCTGCTGCAATGGGTGGCATAGGTTTTGGAATTTCTGGAATATTCACAGAGCACAGTCTGGATTCCAACGCAACATCTGCTATAGCAGGTTTAAGCGCTCTTGCTGGCGTAGTAACCGGAAAAGAATACGCTTTGCAATTATCTGATAAATTTTTAAACGAAACGACAAACCCGCATCCCAAAATAGCTAAGGCGTCCAGTTTGATGCTTTTAGGATCAGTTCTGGGAATCACGTTTACTGCATTGCACTTCACAACAGGTTAGATATCTTATTGCAAATAACCACCATTTTGTGCGGATTTTAGGTCCATTGGTTTTTTGCCTTCGGGTTGGACTTTGTCGAAGATGATTTCGTTGTTTTCGACATGAGCCTTGAGGATTTTAACGCGGCCTTTTAACCCTTGAACATATGTTCCTGGCCATGGGTTTAGGCCTCGGATTTGGCAATCTATGTCATGCGCGGAGGCATTCATATCAATTTCACCATCGGTTTTTTTGAGCATGGGGGCGTGGGTTGCCATTACGTCATCTTGTTTTTCTGGTGTGAGGGTATCAATATTATTAATAACATTCAAAATTGCATCACCGCCCATGGAGGATAATTCATTGAATAAACTCTGTGCGGTTGTTTCATGTGTAATTGGCGTTTCGATTTTTAAAATCATGTCGCCCGTGTCCATGCCAACATCCATTTGCATGATGGTGATTCCCGACACATCGTCGCCCTTCCATATCGCATGTTGAATGGGCGATGCCCCACGCCAACGTGGCAACAAACTCCCATGAATATTCAAACATCCATATTTGGGGGCATCCAATACGGCCTTTGGCAATAATAAACCATAGGCCGCAACAACGGCGACATCGGCATTGAGTGCGGCAAATTCGGCCTGTGCCTCAACCGATTTTTTCAATGATTTTGGCGTGTGTACGTCTATGCCGTACGTGTCGGCAAGTTCATGGATGGCTGATTTTTGTAATTCCAATCCACGACCTTTGGGTTTTGGTTCGCGCGTGTAAACCGCAATCACATCATGGTCGGAATCAATCAATGCCTGCAACGCAGGCACGGCAAAATCGGGTGTGCCCATGAAGATAATTTTCATTTTAGCCACCCAAATTGTAAGGTTTTAACGCGAAGTTCGCAAAGTTACGCGAAGTTGACGCGAAGAGATTTCTAAAAAAACTTTGCGCGACTTTGCGCGACTTTGCGTTTCTAACTATTATGGATTGCGGCCTTCGCCGTAATGACAAAAGAGAGAAAGTCATCTACAACAACCCCTCAGCTTTTTTGAATTTTTCAAGTTTGCGGATGAGTGTTGATTTTTTTAATCGCGATAAATAATCGATGAATAACACCCCATTCAAATGGTCTAATTCATGTTGAATACAATGGGATTCCAACCCTGAGGCCTCCATCGTTTGTTTATTGCCATCAACATCAATATAGTTCACCGTCACATGCGCGGGGCGTTCAACGTCGCCATATTGTTGCGGTAGGGATAAACATCCTTCTAAGTAAACAGATCTTTGTTCTGATGATTTAACGATTTCAGGGTTAATCATCACCAATGGATTTGGTTTTATTTCTTGTCCTTCGCGATAGGCGCTTTCGATTTCTAAAACTTTCGCGCCTTCATTTGTATATTTCCAAACGGATGGATCAACATCCATGACGAACATACGGTTGAGTATGTTGACTTGGTTGGCGGCAAGACCAATGCCCTTGGTGTCATACATTGTGTCCAACATGCGCTGTGCCTGTAATTGGATATCCGCATTGACATTATCAATAGGGTTCGCAACCTGTTTTAAAACTGGGTCAGGATGTAAAATAACGTTGTATAAATCGCTCATGGTTTCTTTTTAAGAGGAACGCACTTGTTTTTCAATGACTTTTAGGTCGGGGAGGGTATCTGTTTGTTGCGTGGCTTGTAATTCCTCGAATTTTCTCGCCTTGGATAGGACATTGCGGTCCAATGATCCTATCGCGTCGTTATACGCCCCGACGGATCGTTCTAAATTCGTTCCGACCTTATCCAAATGTGTCCCGAATGTTGAGAGGGATTTATACAAATCACGCCCCGTATCGGCGATATGTTGGGCGTTTTCGGCCAATTCCCCTTGTCGCCATGACAGATGCACCACGCGAAGGAGTGACAACATTAAAGACGGCGATGTCAGGACAATATTATTATCCGCGGCATAATCAATCAGGTCAGGGTCACCCGCCACCGCCAATGAAAATAAATGTTCCCCTGGTAAAAACAGGACGGTGAAATCGACAGGTGACCCCAAGGCTTCCTGATAAGACTTTGCGCCCAAGGCCTTGATATGACCACGAACCTGTGTGGCCAAACGCGTGCGAATGGCATCTTGTTGATCGGGTTTGTCCAAATCCTCTAAAATATCCTGAATAGGTGCCTTGGCATCAATCGCAATTTTGAATCCATCTTGCAAGGAAATCACAACATCGGGACGCAGGCGTGAACCGTTTTCGTCCGTCATAGTTGCCTGTGTATCATAATGCACACCGCGCACCATGCCTGATTTTTCCAACAAACGATCAAGCAACATTTCCCCCCATCGCCCACGCATGGCGGGGTTATTCATCGCGCCCGCCAATTTTAATGTGGATTGGGACAGCATTTGTAAATCTTCACGCACCAGCGCGCTTGTGCCCTTTAATTCATTCACCGCACCGCCTAATTTTTCCAAATGGTCTTTGACTGGTTTAACAATATCGGCAACGGCGGTTTGGCTTTTTTCAAAATCGCCACGGTTTGATTGTTCCCACGCCTTAAATCGTTCTTGGGCGACGGTCATAAAAGATTCGTTTGTTGTTTGGAGGGCCTCTGCCGATAACACTTTAAATTGGTTTAATAAATCACCGCGATTATCAATTTCCGATTTCCATTTTGCACGGGTGATAATGGCATACACCATCATGCCCAAAAACAAAGCCCAACCAACCGCGCATAAAATTATTAAGTTTTCAAATGTCATGGATTGTATGATATGGTTCATTATGAAGAATTGCAAAGGAAACGTCCTTGTTTATATTTTATTGGCTGTCGCATTGCTGGCGGCATTGGCCTATGCCATTTCAGGGGACAGCCGAGGACAACAAACAACGCAATTGGATTCGGCGAAGGCAAAATTATTGGCAACCGATTTAATCAAACACGCCGTGGCCGCCGAACAAGGCGTTTATATGATGACTCAATTTGGTACAAATTTTGATGAGGTTCGGTTTGATATTCCCCCGTTAACCAATATTGGTGACCAAGTTTATCATCCATCGGGCGGTGGGTTGCAAATTTTCCAAACCAATGACAACCATTTTGACGGTGTTGGGACAACAGGATGGCAATGGCAGGGTAATGTCAATGTTGAATGGTCAGGTGTTGGTGGAACGGATTTAATTTATACGTTCATCAATGTGAATAACGCTGTATGTGAACAACTGAATAATCAATTGGTTGGCAATACAACCATTCCAACCGCCACGGTTGATTTCACAAATACATTCACCGAAAGCGCAACCGACGATCCGTTCATCGCCACCGAATGCGCCGCGTGTGAAGGCGTAAAATCACTATGCATAACCGACGGTACAACAAATGCGTTTTATACAACGGTTGGAATGCGGTAACTTTTTACCGCGAAGTGATAAAGAATTTAAGGAGTTTTTATTAATTCTTATTCTACTCCTCTAAAGAGGTCACTGAGAACACGGAGGTCACACAGAGAAGAATTATAAAAAAACCTCTGTGAATTCCTCTGTGGCCTCTGGGCTCTCTGTGGTGAAAAAAGCATACGTGGAACAAATATTGGCTTTTGCGATTTTAGCCAGATTATTTAGTCAAGCCAAAGGATGACAAGAGTATGATTTAATGTTAAAACCCACCTCATGAGTGAAAAACGTCCACCACGTATTGCATTAATTGGTCGTCCGAATGTTGGAAAATCGACCTTGTTTAACCGTATGGCGCAAAAGAAATTGGCGATTGTGAATGACACACCGGGCGTCACACGCGATTGGCGCGAGGCGGATGCAACATTAATGGGGCACAAGGTCACCATTATTGATACCGCGGGTTTAGAAGAACATTTTGATGATTCAATCCAAGGGCGCATGCGCAAACAAACAGAACAAGCCATCGATGCATGCGATGTTGCCGTATTCATGATGGATGGTCGCGCGGGGGTGACACCCATTGATGAACATTTCGCGCAGTTTATTCGCAAACGCGATATTCCCGTTTTATTATGCCTCAATAAATGCGAAGGCAACGCAGGACAAGAAAGTTTAGGTGAATCTTACAAGCTCGGCCTTGGCGACCCAATCCCAATTTCTGCGGAGCATAATGAAGGAGTGTCAATCCTTTATGACGCAATCCTCAACAGTGTTAAAGACCATTTTATTGGTGACACCAAAGAAGAAGATTATCAGGCAGAGCAAGAAGCCGCGGTAGAGGAAGGCGATGAGAATTTTGAATTGGCCGATTTAGATGATGTTGAAAAACCCATCAAGGTCGCCATCGTTGGCCGCCCAAATGCGGGTAAATCAACATTGGTGAACACATTACTGGGCACCGATCGTGTGATGGTTGGGCCCGAGGCCGGCATAACCCGTGACGCCATTGCGGTTGATTGGGAATATGACAACCGTGCCTTTACATTGGTCGATACGGCGGGTTTACGCCGTAAATCCCGTGTCACGCATGATATTGAATCGGCCTCAACCGAGGATACATATCGCGCCATTCGATTGGCGCAAGTTGTCGTGCTTGTGTTGGATGGGACATTATCGTTGGATAAACAAGATTTGTTGATTGCATCGCATGTGATTGAGGAAGGCCGCGCGTTGGTCATTGCCATTAACAAATGGGATATTCAGGATAACAAGGACGCGATTTTACAAACATTTAAAGACCGCATCGAACGATCAATGGGGCAATTGCCCGATGTTCCCGTGATTACCATTTCCGCATTAAAAGGCAAAAAAGTTGATAAAATGATGGAATGGATGATGCGCACATATACCAATTGGAATAAACGCGTCACAACGGGACAATTAAACCGATGGATTGAAGGCATTGAAAGCCGCCACCCCGCACCACTTACACAAAATCGTCCAAACCGTTTGCGGTTTATCGCCCAAATCAAAACGCGACCACCAACATTTGCATTATGGGTGTCAAAACCACAGGATATTCCAGGGTCATACAAACGATATATCATTAAAAATTTACGTGAGGATTTTGATATCAAACATGTGCCTATTCGCCTCATGCTCCGTACATCGGTGAACCCCTATGCGGATAAGAAGAAGTTGAATTAAGTTGACGTAATTTAATTTTTATGCTTATTTATGCATATGGCATTAAAACCATTCACTCCAAAAGACACCGATATCACATCTTCTGATGCATTCAGGAAGTCAATCGAACATCATTTCGGTGCTCGATTTCATGATTTAAGAACAAGAGGTTGGAAAGAGTCAGAGGATTGGGAAGAGTTATTTCGACAATATCATGACATGTTG
>CAYGLI010000043.1:0-13729 GCA_964350795.1 uncultured Micavibrio sp. | reverse complement strand
TTGATATGAAAGATTTGGTGGCGTTGTGCAAACGCCGTGGTTTTATTTTCCCTGCATCCGAAATTTACGGTGGCATTAACGGATTTTGGGATTATGGTCCCTTGGGAGCGGAGCTTAAAAATAATCTCCGCGATATGTGGTGGAAGTGGATGGTGACAACACCTCCAATCGGCCCTGACGGTAACCCTATTGAAATTGTTGGCTTAGACAGCTCTATCATTCAAAATCCAAAAGCATGGGAAGCCTCAGGTCATGTTGGCGGATTCAACGACCCGATGGTGGATTGCAAGGAGAGCAAAAAGCGATATAGAGCGGATCATATAATAGTTCTCTATCCATGGGAAGAAGCAGACTGGGAGTTCAGCTCCGATAATTGGTTTGCCTTTGATAAAGACACAGAAAATTATGATATAAATAAAAAATTAAAGAAGTTAAACGTCAGAAACGTTGAATCGGATTTCAACAAAACTTTACTAACTAATATCTCTTTTTCAGACTATTCCAAAATAGTAGGACCTGATGCTAAAACTCCAGGCACACTCACAGAACCTCGTGAATTCAACATGATGTTCCATTCATACACTGGCCCAACTGCAACAGAGGAAGATAAAGTCTATCTTCGCCCCGAAACTTGCGGGGGAATTTTCCTAAATTTTAAAAATGTGATGGATTCAACGCGTGTTAAAATGCCATTTGGCATCGCCCAAATTGGTAAGGCATTTCGTAACGAGGTCACACCGCGTAACTTCATCTTTCGTTCGCGTGAATTTGAACAAATGGAATTGGAATGGTTTTGCCACGAAGATGATGTAACAATGTGGTTTGATTTCTGGGTCGCACAACGCAAGAAATTCTGGGATCATGTTGGTATAGATTTAAATAAAATTCATTTCCTTGAGGTGCCGGACGGTGACCGTGCGCATTACTCCCAAAAAACCACTGATTTTGAATATCAATTCCCATTCTCTGGTGATGGATATGATGAGCTTGAGGGCGTTGCCCATCGCGGCAATTTTGACCTGACCCAACATCAGGAATTTTCTGGCCAAAAATTACAATATATCGACCCAATTACAAATGAACGCTATCTACCCCACGTTATTGAACCATCATGCGGTTTAACACGTGGTGTGTTGGCATTATTGTCCGAGGCCTATACGGTTGACCCATCCCGCCCATCAGGGGTTTACATGAATTTCAAACCATCGATGGCACCAAAAAAGGCGGCAATACTCCCCTTGGTTGCCAAAGACGGCATGCCAGAGGTTGCGACAAAATTATACATGGAACTGCGTGAATACTTCCCCGTTGATTTGGATATCAAACAAAATATCGGTAAACGTTATGCGCGTCAGGATGAAATTGGCACACCATATTGTTTCACAATCGACGGCGACACGTTAACCGATGGCACCGTCACCGTGCGTGAACGCAATACAATGGCACAAGAACGCATTCCATTGGATCAGGTGTTACCTTACCTTCGTGAGAAATTAGCTATCTAAACCGTTGCAACCGAAACATTATTATCCGCGTATGATGGTGGTGTTTGGTTTGACACACGTGTCATCATCAATTTAAATCCACCATGCCCAGCACGTTTATGCCCATCTTCGGTTGCCGCAGCGCGAAAGTATAGCATTAAGAAAACCCGAATGGCTGCTGTTAACGTTATGCTTTCTGATTTTCGTGATGCAATAACGCCACAAATATCATGAATGCTACATTTCTCACGCTTTGCGATATCTTTTAACGCAACCCACATTTGAGCCTCTAATCGGATGGATGTTCTTTTTTTATTAACCGTTATATTACGGCTTATTAATGCTGTTTTTTGGCTGTTCAACATAATTATATCCCTTTATCACAATGATGTTTTTACACTTTCTTTAGTATTGCAACCTAAAGTAGTATAAATACATGCGTATTGCAACCCTAAAGTTTACATTTGTATTCTAAAGGCGTATAAAGCGAGAGTGACAAGGCATGTAACCCCTTATCAAATAATGGTTTCACGGCGCTATTGACCATCTGATGGCGTTGAACACGTGACATCAATTCAAAATCATTTGATACGATAATAACCTTAAAATGGCTTTGCCCTGTTCCTGGTGAACCTGCATGACCTAAATGCAGATGGCTTTCATTCACCACCTCCAACACATCATAATCAAAAGTTTTTTCTAATATATCTTTAAGGTCTTGTTCAATCATTCTATACTTATAGCTGATGAGTAAAATAAAGTTAAAACAAAAATCACCTGAATTTGACGAGGGAAAGCCAAAGGCGACTATTCACGCCTGTGAAATCGCTGGATGCAGGGAATCAGGTGAATTTCGTGCGCCTAAGGATAGGTCGCTGGCGGAATATTACCGTTTCTGTAAGGCGCATGTCGCTGACTATAACCGTGCATGGAATTTCTTTGACGGAATGAATGATAAGGATATTCAGGATCATATGTACGAATCCTTGTTCGGCAATCGCCCCACATGGAAATTTACAGGTAATATCGATATGGAAGACGAATTACGTCGTCAGGCCGGTGATTTTTACGGCGACGCGGCCAAGGCGCGCGAAAAGAAAAAAGAAGAAAAACGCAATCGACAAATCGCAACCGCTACCCCCGAAGGCGCAGCGATGGAAATCATGGGTCTTTCCGCGCCCATTACATTGGATGAAATCAAGTTTGCGTACAAGGCACTGGCCAAAAAATGGCACCCCGATGTCAACAAAAACGACCCTGAAGCCGAAGAAAAACTAAAAGACATCAACATGGCCTACACCGTCCTCCGCCTCGCCTATCAAAAATTCGAAGATGCGGCGGAGAGGTTTTAATAAAAGCGTTACCCTTGACAAAATAGGAAATTTGTCCTATAATAAAACTTGTAACCCCCATAAATCCAACTTAAATTTTGAAAAGATAAAAATCTTAAGTCGTTTAAGTTTAATCAAATAAAATCAATGGGTTATGACACAAAATTTAAGCCTAAACGACTTAACCATGTCTTTTTATTCGCTCAACCATGGCGAAAAAACCATTTCGGCGGTTGGGGGATAAATGCTCTGACAATCCCAAATCAGTGAAAATTTGTTCCATATTGATATCTGTCACTGCATCGACGGATTGACCGTTATATGTTGCAATCACAAGGGCAATAAGGCCACGCACGATGTGGGCGTCGCTGTCAGCCTGAATATTTAAAACATCATTATCTGTTTTTAAAACCATCCAAACTTGTGATGTGCAACCCTTTACGATATTACATTCGTTTTTAAATTCCTCTGGGAAAGTCGGTAATTGTCGTCCCAAATCAATGAGGTACGCATAACGATCTTCCCAATCGTCAAGGAGCGCGAATGTTTCTTTTATTTCATTAATATTTGTCATCTTAACGAAATATTGATTTTTTCACGTGCAAAGTAAAGGAAGAATAATATTTTTGCCCCCTTGCCATGGTGGCACGGTATTGGCAAAGTAGTATGAAATGATTCAATAAAGCAGGATTTATCCATGAGCAAAAAAGACGAAGACGGCGATAACAAAAACACACTTTACTGTTCTTTCTGTGGCAAAAGCCAACATGAAGTGCGTAAGTTGATTGCAGGGCCAAATGTGTTCATTTGTAACGAATGTGTTGAATTATGTATGGACATCATTCGTGAAGAAGACAAAACGCAATTGGCGTCTTCGGAAGATGGTGGTATCCCTACTCCATCCGAAATCCGTGCTGTGCTCGATGACTATGTTATCGGACAAGATGAAGCAAAAAAGGTTTTATCTGTTGCCGTTCACAACCACTATAAACGCCTTGAACATGGTGGAAAAGGTCAGGATGTTGAATTGGCAAAATCCAATATTTTGCTTGTTGGCCCAACAGGATGCGGTAAAACATTATTGGCGGAAACATTGGCAAAGACATTCGATGTTCCCTTCACAATGGCCGACGCAACAACATTGACCGAGGCTGGTTATGTTGGTGAAGCCGTTGAAAATATTGTTCTAAAATTATTACAAGCCGCCGATTACAGCGTTGAAAAGGCCGAACGTGGTATTGTTTATATTGATGAAATTGACAAGATTTCTCGTAAATCAGACAATCCATCCATCACACGCGATGTGAGTGGTGAAGGTGTCCAACAAGCCCTATTGAAATTAATGGAAGGAACGGTTGCATCCGTTCCACCACAAGGCGGACGTAAACACCCACAACAAGAATTTTTACAAGTTGATACGCGTAACATCCTGTTTATTTGTGGTGGTGCGTTTGCGGGTATTGATAAGGTGATCTCACAACGTGGTAAAGGCACATCCATTGGATTTGGTGCCGATGTTCGTGGCCCAGAGACACGCGGTGTTGGTGAATTACTTGCGATCATGGAAACCGAAGATCTATTGAAATTCGGACTAATCCCTGAATTCGTTGGACGTCTGCCGATTTTGGCGACATTGCGTGATTTGGACGCGGGTGCGTTGATACAAATTTTAACAGAGCCTAAGAACTCTTTAATCAAGCAATATACAAAATTATTCGATCTTGAGGGTGTTAAACTAACCTTTAAAGAAGACGCACTTTCAGCCATCGCTGACAAGGCGATTATTCGCAAAACTGGTGCTCGTGGTCTGCGTTCAATTATTGAAAATATGCTGTTGAACACAATGTACGAAATTCCGGATCTTGATGATGTTACCGAGGTTGTTATTACCGCCGACGTCGTGAATAAGGATGATGTTGAGCCCGTATATGTCCGCGGCGAAGAAGGTAAAAAGAAAAAGAAGTCTGTAAAAAAGAAGGAAGAAAAAGCCGCTAGCTAATAATGGTATCTGACTTTATAAAATATTATTCTAAAAAAACCAGTGATATTGATAATCACTGGTTTTTCTTTACTCAAATTCAATTTGATTGGATTATTGAAAAGTTAAAATCAAATTATAAAACCAACGATGTTTTTTCGGTGATGGATTTGGGGTGTGGTACAGGCCGCCTCCTCTCAATAATTGCTAAGGAATTTCCAAATGCCCTATTGCATGGCGTTGATGGAACACCAGAAATGATTCATAAATCTCGCGAGCGATTAAAGGGACAATCTATTCTCATTCAGGCTGATTTAGAAAAATATTTTCCTACACAACCGTTCGATATTGTTATCTCAACAACAGTTTTACATCATTTAAGTAGCCCATCAGAACATCTAGAAATGATAAAATCATACACCAACAGCCACGCTTTTATATCCGAATTTGCGGTTGATACCTTGCCTCTTAAATTGGCAAATATGTGGTGGAAAAAAACGCAACAAAGCCATAAACAAGCATGGTCATCCCGCGCCTTTCAAAAACTAATCAATAAAAACGGCCTTACCATCTCCGATAAAGCCATTTTAAAACCAGATAATTTCTGGCGATTACAAATTTATGATTTAACGTGACAACGTCAAGAAACGATCCTCATGTCTCATCAAATATAATGTAATGCATGCACTCAACATTGGAACGGCGGCCATGAATAACATGGCTCTTGGTTCATCCAAATACGGATTCATTAAATATTTCCATGTCGATACAGTGGATACAGCATGCATAATGAGGACAAGCCCATATGACACGCGTTTGAATAGACCTACCACAAACGCTATAATAACTGCCATTTGCAGGGTTCCTACAACAATTGACATTTGCGCATCTAATCCATCAAACAAATAAAATTTACTCCAAACTTTTGCCGTTATTTCGGGGTCAACGAATTTTTTTAATGTCCAATAGAACATGACGTAAAATACGCCCACGCGCATTAGGAATAGGGATAGCTCTAATCGTGTTGGTTTCATTACTTAATATCCTTCTTCATAACGGGCGATATGATATGTTGCGTCGCCTTCGTTCAATAATGGTGTTGTTGTTGCGCCGATAATAATGCCACTATGGGGGCTGATAATATCTGCCTTACTCATATTAAACGCATCGGTCATCAGGCCAAGCAACTCGCCTTCCTCGACGATATCACCAAGAACCTTATCAGACACTAAAAGTCCACTTCGTGGTGCGCGTATCCATGTGCTACCTGATGCAATATTGATTGTTTGCGCGCTATTCTCTAGCTTCTCACGTTTGGGGAGCATGCCAAGACCGACCATGACATTAATAGCGCCATCAACCGCGCATATTATAGCCCGCTCGCTATAACGTAACGCCTCCCCGCCTTCATAAACCAAGACAGGGATATTATTTGTATAACAATATTCACGCAACGATCCATCACGTAAATCATCATTCATGGTTACGGGGGCAGAAAAATCATCGGCCATTTTACGAACACCCTCACCATCCATCTTTGCCCGAATTTGGGGCAGGTTTGATCGATTGATTGCGCCCGTATGAAAATCAATACCATGTGTGGATTTGCTAATAATTTCAGTAACAAATATATGAGCCAAGCGCCCTGCTAGTGACCCTTCAGGCGCACCGGGGAATGACCTGTTCAAATCGCGCCTATCTGGTAAATACCGAGATTTTGTGTTAAAGCCGTATGAATTGACAATCGGTACGGCGATAATTGTGCCCTTAATATCATTTATCATTGGCATTGAAAGTAAGCGGCGAATTGTTTCTGTACCGTTTAACTCATCCCCATGTGTGGCGGATGATAAAAATAAAATTGGGCCGTCTTCTTTACCCCGAATAATCTCAACACTCATGGTCATTTCCGTTGAATCATAAAGGCGTGCAATATCGATTTCAATAATTTTACGCTCCCCCTTATTGATTGTCACTCCACCTATAATCATGTCGCGACCTGCGTTTTCTTACGAATGTTATTTTCGATATGCTCAATCATTTTTCCCGCAATATCGACTTTCGTTGCACCCTCAACGCCCTCTAATCCAGGGGATGAATTAATTTCCAAAATCATTGGCCCAGATGCAGACCGAATAATATCAACCCCTGCAACCCGCAATTCCATGGCCTTGGCGGCCTGAACCGCCATCTTGCGCTCCTCCGGGGTGATTTTAGCCTTATGCCCGGTGCCCCCCATATGAATATTAGCGCGAAATTCTCCCTCTGCTGCACGACGCTCCATCGCGGCAACAACCTTATCGCCAACAACGAATAACCGAAAATCGGACCCTTTTGCTTCCTTAATAAATTCCTGAACCAATATTTGTGCCTTCATGGATTTGAACGCATTAATAACGGATTCCGCCGCCTTATTTGTTTCTGCTAAAACAACACCAATCCCTTGCGTTCCTTCTAATAATTTAACAATTAATGGCGCACCACCAACCATTTTAATAAGGTCTTTTGTGTCTTGCGGACTGTCGGCAAATCCTGTCTTAGGAATATTAAGCCCTTTCCCCGATAAAATTTGAAGTGTGCGTAACTTATCCCTTGATCGTCCTATAGCTACAGGGCCATTCAGGCAATATGCGCCCTGCGTTGCAAACTGACGCAGAACAGCGTTCCCATAGAAGGTTGAGCTTGGGCGAATGCGAGGAATAACGGCATCATACTGCGCCAATATTTCACCTCCACGATAATGGATCTCAGGTTTTGAGGCTGTAATATCCATATAGCAATTTTTAATGGCAATAAAATCTATTTCATGCCCTCTCTCAATCGCAGCCTCCATAATGCGTTTATTGGAGTAAAGTTTCGGATTTGAGGCAAGCAAGGCAATGCGCATGAGATTTTTATCTTTCTTTTTGTATTATTTGCCGAGCATATAACCCTTTGCGACATCAATCAAATACTTCCCTTGAATAAGTGTATTTCGACCAATAAGGATGGGAAAACTCATTTTATGTCGCGATGTAAGTGTCATTTTTGTTTTAAAACAGGCCTCACCCAGGCAGATTTCTGTTTCCACTAAATAACGCTCCTCTTTAACACCGTTCGAGCTGACAACATGAATCGTATCAATTATGGGCAATGTGGCTCTTGGTGCATCCTTACGACGTCGATTTTCGGGGTGGGTGTTGAATGTAATATATTCTTTTCCCTCACGATCCATCGACACCTCAATATTATAGGCATGGAGCGCAGATGTCTTGGCACCTGAATCAATTCGCGCCCTTACATCGTATAGGCCAATTTCAGGCAAATCACAAAATTCTAGCCTACCAATAATCGTTTTTTGTTTCATCCTATGATAATTGCATGTTCATAAGTTAAGGCAATAATAATAATGTTGACATATTTTAAATAACGTGTTTTAATCTATTTTTATTTTAATTATAAAAGAGAGACTTAAGATGCTAAAATGGCTACCAACTTTAGGAAATGCGGAACCTTACTTAAACAGGTACAATGAATTAACCGTGCCCGATCTAAATCTATGGCAAAATATTTTGAATTACTCACCCACAATGGCTATAGCCATTACAGCTGTCTGCTTAGTAAGAGCCAGTTATGTTGCGTTAGATAAAAATGAAGCTGCCGTTTTAACTGGTTTTTCTGGAAAGCCAAAAGGTGTTGTAGATAAAGCTGGGGCAAATTGGAAGGCCCCGTATCCATTTACAGGTGTACGAAATAGAGTTTCTCTTAAGACACGGCTTGATAAAGATAGTGTCGATACGAGAACTACAGGAAAAAATGGATTTGATATTAATCTTGGGTATGCAGTTGAATGGCGTGTTGTTGATGCTGAAAAATTCACTTACCATTCAGAAAACCCTGAAGGTGTTTTAAGCGAAAAAGTCTCGGCAGCTATTCGCAATGAAATAGGTCAAAAATCTTTTGAGCAAATAATTGCTGATAAAAAAGAAATAGGAACAGCTGTTTCAAAGCAAATACAGGACGATATGGGTGAAGAATACGGGATTGAAGTGATTTCAGTGCCAGTAAATGACCCTATCCCAGCCGAAGAATTCCGTGCTCAGCAAAGACGTCAAGCTTCTGCGGAACAAGAGTTAAATGCAGCCGATGCAGAGGGAAAAGCAAAAGCAAAAAGAATTTTAGCCTTTGTAAGAGAATTAACTAATGCCAAACCAAATGAAGATAAAGATGAAACTTCAAACAGTTTTAATGGGAAAAGCTTTGATGAGGAGGCATTAACTCTTAAGGCCATGGATATGTTCACAACATTAGAGGTAGCTGAAAAAGGGAATACTGTTATTTCGCCTGTGGGAACAAATCCTGTTATTCGTCCGCGCTCTCCTGAAAAACCATAACAAAAAACGCCCCTGAATAAACAGGGGCGTTCTATTTTTATAAGAAGGATGAGTTCTTAAAAATTTACAACTACTTACCTTTAACCATAGTTAGGTAAGATACAAGCAATAAACCCAAAAATACGCTTGTTGCGAATGAGAGGTAAACACCTGTCAGTAAAACAACCACGCTGAGAATATCACCCGTTAATTTTTTATGGTGTACGATTGAACCACCAGATACCAAAACAAATAATGTTCCGATAATTGTTGATAACCCTACTCCGCCAAAGATGCCTGTGACAACTTCGCTGCCAATTCCGATTGTGCCTAAAACACTGCTGATCAATGTTGTTAAACCCAACAAGATGACTGACATTCCTGTAAAGAACCATACGGAACCCATAATGTCGTTAGTTTTTGTTATATCTGTAATTTTATGTAACATGAGAAAGCCTCCTTTTTAGTTACTGTGACGGGGAAATATAATCATTCCCCATAATTCTATTATACTATGGAAATCACACAGATGTGAGTAAAATCGGATGGATTTTTAAACATTTTATGATGCACAGCATTCATAAAATTCGAAATATATGATTAAAATTGAATGATTTAAGACTGTTGCTGTTTGATAAATAGCATATTGCATTGCACTTAATGCAATGCACAAAAAACCCGCTTAAATAGCGGGTTTTGAGTATTTGAATAGTATTTTTGACGATTAATCGTCTGTGCCTGTTCCAAGAAAATTCGAGAAATCGAACCCTGTTTTAGTTGGTTCTGTATTATCCTCATAATCACGTTCAATCGATGCCTCAGATTTTGGAAGTGTTTTTCCTTCTTTTTCCCATTTTTTACGTGCTTTTTGAACAACGGCGTCCAATTCATCAAATTTACACAAGCCCAATTCAATTGGTGATGCGGCCTTGATGTTAATCATATCTGCGTGTGTGCGCGTGCGGATTTTTTCAATTGTTAACTTGGTCGTCCCAATTAATTTCACGATGTTGGCATCGCTTAATTCTGGGTGATGTTTCAACAACCATGCAATTGCGTTTGGTTTGTCGCCACGTTTGGAAACTGGTGTATAGCGTGGGCCTTTTGATCGTGCCATTGGTTGTGGCAAGTCAGATTTTAAAATTTGTAATTTGCCATCACTATCCGCTTCGCAACGTGCAATTTCTTCTTTGGACAACTCACCCGTATTCATTGGGTTTTGACCCGCAATCCGCATGCCCTCCTCGTTGGCTAATGTATCAACCTCAAGCAGATGCATGTGACAAAAATCGGCAATTTGTTGGAATGTCAGCGCGGTGTTTTCAATCAACCAAACCGCAACCTGTTTCGGCATTAATGGGGCATTACTCATAATTTATTTCCTTTGTATAAAATTCTGTTATCAACGCAAAACTTTTTAGGGTCTTGCACCGCGATATTAAAGTCGTATCTTCACTATCGGGAATATCATTGTTATAGTGACAAAAAACAAGAAAGGCAAGATAATGTTTGATGAGGAAGGTCGAAAGATTGATTTGGGCATGCAGATCGGCATGTCACTAGAGGGCATGAGCGTTGCCGAATTAGAAGATTATATCGAACAATTAAAATTGGAAATTGAACGCGTGCAACACGAAAAAGAAAAATTGCAATCTCATAACGCCGCCGCAGATGCGTTGTTTAAATAGAAAGAAAAAACTATGACAGATTTATCAAATAAAACCGCCCTTATTACAGGATCAACCAGCGGAATTGGTTTAGGAATCGCACGCGTTATTCATAAACACGGTGCCAAAATCATCCTGAATGGTTTTGGTGATGAGGCTGAAATACAAAAATTAAAAGATGAATTAAACGCCGATTATATTAACGTCGATTTATCAGATGAAGGTGGCATTAGCGAATTGGTAGAAAAATCAGGCGATATCAATATTTTGGTCAATAACGCGGGTATTCAGCACACGGCCGCGATTGAGGATTTTCCGTCTGATAAATGGAATTTGATTATGGATTTGATGTTGTCTGCCCCATTCCACCTCACAAAAGGATTTCTGCCAAAAATGAAACGCAATGAATGGGGGCGCATTATTAATATCGCATCCGTTCACGGGCTTGTGGCATCTCCCAATAAATCGGCGTATGTGTCGGCAAAACATGGGCTTATTGGCCTGACAAAGGTCACAGCATTGGAAAATGCGGAAAGCGGCGTCACATGTAACGCCATTTGCCCAGGTTGGGTTTTAACCCCTCTCGTTCAAAAACAAATCGATGCAATCGCCGAGCGCAACGGAATTTCAGGCGATGATGCGCGCATTCAATTGTTAAGCGAAAAAGAACCCACATTGGATTTCACAACCCCCGAAGATATCGGTGAAATGGTTGTATTTTTATGTTCAAACGCCGCACGAAATATTACAGGGTCGGCTTACACTATGGATGGCGCATGGTCTGCGCGTTAGGACGCTTCAAGGGCTTTTTTAGAATTTTTATTATTTTTGTCGATAATAATCAGGTTGGCAATAATAACCAAAACACCACCAATCAAAATCATAATCGTCATATCACCCATGCCAATGAGATAGAGCCAGAAAACACCCATAATAGGTGTTATATAATACAACATATTGATATTTGATGATTTCGCCTTGAGCAATGCTAATGATATCGCAACATTTCCTAGATTAAATATCAAAATCCCAGTAATTGTCGCATAAACCGCACCTTCAAAATTTGTGAATAAATCTTCTTTAAATCCAAAAAGCAATATGAACGTCGCCGGCAATGCAACGATGCGCCGAACGATTTCAGCCATAAAGGTACAGTTCATGCTGAAATCATCTTCCTGTAAAATAACTTTGGATATTCTATTTGACACTTCTGTGCTCAAGACAATAGACAGGGCGATGGCAAGACTTCCAATAATCGCGGCAAATATTCCAACCAAGGAATGAAAATCATCACTTTGAGAGTAAGTTTCAAAATCATAAAATATTTTTAGAAAATTCTTTTGGTCCCCTAAAACAATCATTCCAACGCCAATAAGGGCAATAAGCCCCGCCATATAATCAGTAAGCCCAATTTTTTCCCATTTTTTGGTAATTAACATGGGGGCCAAAAACATGGCTAGCAAAGGCCATGTTTCGATAATAATTGCCGCACCGACCTTGCTAGTAGATTCCATTGCGACCAAAAAACAAAAACTGAACAGGGTTGCAACAACGCCAATCAGTCCTAAATACAACCATTCACCAAAATCCAATGATTTTATTACGAATTTAATATTGTGCCAAACACGGGCACGTTGTTTCGTTACAATAAATGAAAATAAAGCTGCGGAGAGACCGCAAGAAGCATGCACAATTAAAACAAATAACGCAGAACCAATTTGATTTTCTGATAATGCGACCATCATTGGGTACAGACTCCATAAAAATGATGCTCCCAACATAATAACAACGGCGTTCATTCTTATCGTCTCTTTCCCTTTGTAATTTAATTTGAAAATTCGTATAGTGCGTTTCACTCATAATTATAAAGACGAAGTAAGAATAAAACAATGCGTATAGAATCCGATTTAAAGCTCGATTTTAAAGATGTCCTTATACGGCCAAAACGCTCGACCCTTGGTTCACGAAGCGAAGTTGATATTTCGCGTGAATTTATTATGAAATGGTCTGGTCAAAAATATAAGGGCGTTCCAATCATTGCCGCGAATATGGATGGCGTTGGCACATTATCAATGGCGCGCGCCTTTCACACACAAGGCGATATGTTGAGCGTTGCGCTTACAAAGCATTATTCAGTTGATCAATTGGTCGATTTTTTCTCAAGTGATGCGTCAGAAAACGCATGGTATAGCGTT
Source organism: uncultured Micavibrio sp. (assembly GCA_964350795.1). Taxonomy (GTDB): domain Bacteria; phylum Pseudomonadota; class Alphaproteobacteria; order Micavibrionales; family UBA1664; genus UBA1664. The sequence continues at coordinate 722 of CAYGLI010000043.1, read as the reverse complement.
GGTATCGCAGAAAAAGACTCTGAAAAACTTGCTGAAGTTATCAAACGATGCCCATCTGATAAAATCAATAAATTATGCATTGATGTCGCCAACGGATACTCTGAACGATTTAATAATTTCGTTAAAAAAATGCGTGACACATACCCCGATAAAACCATTATGGCGGGAAATGTTGTCACAGGCGAAATGGCGGAAGAGCTTATCCTTTGTGGAGCTGACATTGTTAAGGTTGGAATTGGCCCTGGGTCGGTATGCACAACACGCCGTATGACGGGCGTTGGTTACCCTCAACTCTCCGCCACAATTGAATGTGCGGATGCCGCGCATGGGCTTGGTGGACTTGTGTGCGCCGATGGTGGGTGTACAGTCCCTGGTGATATTGCCAAGGCCTTTGGCGCGGGCGCTGATTTTGTGATGCTTGGTGGCATGCTTGCAGGGCACGACCAATGCGAAGGTGAAATTGTTGAATCCTCAAACGGACAAAAATTCTGTACCTTTTATGGAATGAGCAGTGATACCGCCATGGAACGCCACAGCGGTGGCGTCGCCGAATATCGCGCGTCCGAGGGAAAAACAGTCCGCATTAAACACCGCGGTGATGTGAATGACCGCACAATGCAGGATATTTTGGGTGGTTTACGCTCAACCTGCACCTATGTCGGCGCAACACAATTAAAAGAATTGTCAAAACGCACCACCTTCATTATGGTAGGGCAACAAAT
>CAYGLI010000042.1:0-13983 GCA_964350795.1 uncultured Micavibrio sp. | reverse complement strand
TACAACGGCACAAATGCGCGGCGCAAGAGGATTACTGAACTGGAGCCAGTCAGAACTGTCCAAGCGCACAGGAATTTCAACCACGTCCATCGGTAACATCGAGGCGGGGAACACACAGGCGCGCGAAACAACACTACGAATCATCCGCCAAGCCTTCGAAAACGCAGGTATCGAATTTATTGGTACCGAGGGTATGCGGATTAAGAATGATACAATCGACATTTACGAAGGCCAACATGGTTTTGAAAACTTTTTTAATAACGTTTATCAAACACTTCTTACTCAAAAACCTGAAATATTTGCCTGTAACATAGATGAAACTGTTTTTGAAAAATGGGCTGGCGCAGGTGCACAAGAACATTTAAATCGAATGTCTAAGATTGAAAATCTTTCTTGTAGCGTTCTTCTTAAAGACGGAGACACTAATTTTATAGCCTCGTCTTATGCTGAATATAAATGGCTTCCGAAAGATCTTTTTTCGGCTGTGCCGTTTTATGTTTACGGTGATAAACTTGCGATTATATTATTTAACGAAGAACCTAAAATTATCGTTTTAAAAAACAATGCCGTTACGGATGCTTACCGCAAGCAGTTTATGGGATTGTGGAATATTGCTAAGAATCCAATTTTGAGGGAGGCAGGCTAAAATGAACGCGCATGTTAGACCTTCGATCGACAACCCAGAATCATATGATGAAATGCATTTGAGAATAGCGATTGAGTCATTTCAAAAATCAAGATTTGGATACTTACCTTCCTTTATGTATGACGCATCAAACCCTGAAACTGGATATATTGGTGGAGGGGAGTCATGGGAAAACTTTATTGGCTCAACAACCAAATATGTGTTTCCAAAGCTAGGGCGATTTCTATTATCTAATAAAAGTGGCGATATTGTTAGTTCAATTTTATCCGACACCAATCATCGTCACGCTGGTATGCCTTGGCATTTCGTCAGCCTTGCCCCAGGAACGGAGTTTCATAAACAAGATTATCAGTTGGTAACCGCCCTTATCAACGCTGTTGATAGCCGTGGTGAGCAGTTAAACGGCTTAACCGTCGAGGAAATTAATCAGAGCTTTGAAGAAAGATCTGTAAAATTTGCTTCAGACAACTTGGAATTACCTCAAAAGCCATTGAGATCATCAAGAAATATTTTTTCGAACAGTTTAGGTGATTTTCACTCTAGCAAACTTCCTAAAGAAAATTATAGATCTGTCGTTTTATGGACTGGAGGAACGATTGGAAATGTAGGTTATAAGTTAGATGAACAAGGTTTTCCCGAAGAGCAAATTATTAAAAGTCTTCAATTACAAGTCGATCATAATGCCGCCGAATGTTATATCGTTGTCATGCATAATGCTCATGCACACCCTGATGTATTAGAAAGTTTTTCAGAAGCCGCGCACTCGGATTTTGCACTGTCATCAATGCGCGGTATTCAAGAACACCTGCCAACAGAAAAATTTGACCATAATAACTTTAGTTATAAAAATAGATTCAATAATAAAACAGATATGGTTGAGCATTTAGCTGTTAGTAAAGTAAAGCAAAGTCCATTCATAGGTAACGCAGGATTTAGATTAAATGAAGGCGATATCGCCTGCACAATTGGCCACAGCGCACAAATCACCAATGCACGCATGGGTAACATTTCTACTCGTGGTGGTTTTACTCGCGTCGCTTCTTTCCCTAAAGAAGACAATCCAAAAACTATTGCAACGATTCTAAAGGCAACTGATCCTTTGATGGAGGCATTAAGAAATCGCCAACAATATAGAATAGCCGCCTAACCCCCTTCCCTTCACCATACAAATCCCCTATCTTTCTTGGTATAAATAACCATTAACAAAGATAGAGATTTAAATGTCCGTTGATTACTCCATATACGCCGATTCCAACTTGCCGCTTAACGCGCCTGATTTTTCTAAAATTGACGAGGGCAACTATGTCGATCATGTCAAAGACGCGTTGAAACTTGCCCGTGCGCGGTTTGAAAATATTAAAAACTCAAACGAAACACCGACTTACGCCAATACCATTACCGCGATGGAGCATTGCGATACCGAGGCTGACCAAGTTTTATCCGTTTTTTACACCCTGTTAAGCGCCGAAAGCACGGACGCGATGCAGGCCATGGCGCAAGAAATTGGCCCACTAACATCCGAATTCTCAAATGATATTGGTTTAGACCCCAAAATTTTCGCACGGATTGATGATTTGTGGAACCGTCGTGACAACCTCAACCTTGATAGCGATCAAATAATGGTTTTGGAAAAATCATGGATTGGGTTTGTCCGCAACGGCGCAAAATTAAATGATGCCGATAAGGAAAAATTGCGTGAAATCGACGCGGAACTCTCAAAACTATCCCCCAAATTTTCTGACAATGCACGCCAATCGGCGAATGCGTTTGAAATGATTGTAACGGACGAATCCGACCTTGCCGGATTACCCGAAAACGCCAAAACCGCGGCAAAGGAAACGGCCGAGGCCAAAGGGCACAAAGACGCGTGGTGTTTTACATTGGATTATCCATCTTACATCCCTTTTAACACTTATGCTGATAACCGAAATTTACGCGAAAAAATGTGGCGTGGGTTTTCTGCGCGTGCGTTTGGCGATGACTTTGACAACCAAGACACAATTCAAAAAATTGTATCCTTACGTATTCGACGCGCTCAATTATTGGGGTATGACACTCATGCCGATTATGTGTTGGAACGCCGCATGGCCGAAAAATTTGAAACGGTTGATGCATTCCTCAACAAACTTGAAGCCTCTGCCCGCCCTGTTGCGGAACGTGAACTGGCGCAGGTTCAAAAATTTGCCAACGACAATGGGTTCGAGGGCGATTTAAAACCTTGGGATTTATCTTACTGGTCAGAAAAATTAAAAGTCGCGGAATATGATTTTGACGAAGAACTCCTCCGCCCCTACTTCCCTGTTGAGGCCGTATTAAAAGGCGCATTTGACCACGCCGAAAAACTATTCGGCGTGACATGCACCCCCGTCACAGGCATTCCCGTGTATCACGATGATGTCACAACATTCGAGGTTAAGGATTTGGACGGCACCATGCGCGGCCTTCTCTATGCCGATTTCCACCCCCGCGAAGTCAAACGCCAAGGCGCGTGGCAGGCAACAATTCGCGACCGTGAAACGAACGCGCAAGGCAATGTCGATTTACCATTGGTCAATATCGTGATGAATTTCACAAAACCGACAAAGGACAAACCATCGTTAATCAGCTTTGACGAAGTCGAAACATTATTCCACGAATTTGGTCACGCGCTGCATTCCCTATTAACCGACATCAATCATGGCGCGATTAGTGGCACATCTGTGTATTGGGATTTTGTTGAATTACCATCACAACTCATGGAAAATTGGCTGACTGAACCAGAAACACTCAACATGTTTGCACGCCACTATGAAACGGGAGAGAAAATCCCTGCCGACCTGATTGCAAAATTAAAATCATCTCGTAATTTTATGAAGGGGTGGTTTTTGATGCGTCAGGTGATGTTATGTCGCCTCGATTTGGCATGGCACACATTGAATAGCGCGGACGAGATTGACGATGTTTTATCTTTTGAACGCGAAGCGGTTGAGGAATATTCCCTCCTCAATTACGAAGGCGGATGCACATCATGCAGTTTCAGTCATATTTTCGCGGGTGGGTATTCGGCAGGATATTACTCATACCTATGGGCGCAAGTTTTGGATGCGGACGCGTTCGAGGCCTTCATTGAAAACGGATTATACGATAAAGAAACAGGCCACAAGCTCCGCCACGAGGTTTTATCCAAAGGCGGCTCAAAACCACCGCTAGAGCTGTACCGTAACTTCCGTGGGCGCGATGCCGACCCTGATGCGCTCTTGCGCCGTGATGGGTTACTGGACGAAACAAAAAAGGTCGCGTAGACTTATAAACATGACACTCGCAACCGACCTTGATGGCGTATACACCGTAAACACCGTTTCCGATTATGATGGACCGTTGAAAAAACAGAGCGATGGTCAAACCGAAATTATCGGTGGGAAAACGCATCGCGTTGATAATGCAGGATGTGAATGGAATTCAACATTTACGTGGGTAAATGATGACAAAACACAAATTCAAATGACATCCATTGCCGACCCCATTAATGCGAACGCTGACTTCCTTCTCACACGCCCTGATGGCACACCAACATCAGATAAGGTTACGTACGAAACCACGCTGAATGTGATGCGCAAGGGCGACAAAGTCCAAATGACAGGAAGCATTAATTACGGCAATGAAACGGTCATACTCACCCTGCGGAAGAATTAATATTGACGTCCCTTCCCCCTGAGGGGGAAGGTTAGGATGGGGGTTTACAGTGTTTAATTATTAACATCATAAACCCTCCCCTTAATCCCCTCCCTCAGGGAGGGGAAACAATACTCCTAAAACAATTCCTGCAACATACATCGTGCCGAACCGCCGCCATAATGTTGGATTGTTGGAAGGGACGGCGTGATGAAACGATCAACATATTTTAAATAATGGTCGTGTTGGGCATCATTCAAACTGTCACATCCTGATTGTGACATGATGATCATCGGTTTATCGCCCTGCCCTTTGACCTCCAACGCATTACCCGCGAATGCACGGATTTGTTCCATATCCAATTCAATCACATCGCGGTGTTTGCGTAGAGCATCCATGACCTTGCCGCGGTATTCTGGCTTGATAGAATCCGCGCAAATTCCAACAAATTCGGTGCCTAAATGCATCATGACATCGGAATGATAAATCGGGTCGCCCGTGTGAGATGCGGTTTCGAATAAAAACGGTTCATACCCCATCACCTCGCACCATTTGAACGCCAATTCACGATCCGTTCGCGCGGAAAATGTGCCATAGGCTTGTTTATTTGGGCGGTCCAGAATGAGGGAACTCAACCCCTCTAAACATTTTCCCTCACCCTCGTAATGTCCCCAATCATGCAAAATATCATAGTGACGTGAAAGCGTCGAAATCATCGCCGGTGTTTTTTCCGCCGCGCGGTTTTCGGTGAGCATCGGATATAAAATCAATTTGCGCCCCTCATGCACCGAAAACCAATTGGGGAAAATATGGTCTGGTGCCTCGGCAATACCCTTGGCAACCGTCACATGCACGCCATTTTCAATCAGTAAATTGACGAATGTTCGAAATTCCGCAATGGCGCGTTTTAAAATAACATCCCTATCCTCATCATCATTTATTTGGTATGGATTAGATGGCGCGGTTGAATCATTAAAATAAAACCCCGCAGGTTCAACCATAAATAAATGACGCGTTGTTTGAGGCTCAATTGATGAAGACATTTTTTACAATCCTGATTGGTTTTTATGCGCTTATGATACCTGATTCATTGCGCGCACAAGAACCCACCATCGAGGATATGGTGATTTCAAATACAAGCACACAACTTGACCCCAGCTTTATAACACTGGCCGTTGAAAATGATTTATTCGCCAGCGGTACAGACAAATATTATACAAGTGGATTTCGCCTCAGTTGGTTTGAGGCGGGCGCAATTCCACCCAATTGGATTGCGGATATTGGCGAGCTGTACCCAGGGTTCCGCGTTAATGACACAACATCCGTGACATTTTCATTAGGACAAAATCTCTATACACCGCAAAATATTGAAATCGCCACCCCACAAAATAATGACCGTCCATGGGCGGCATGGCTTTATTTATCCAGCGGTCTAACGACCATCACTGATAATAATATTGATGAATTGGAAATGTCCCTTGGCGTTGTTGGCCCTGCGGCACTTGGGGAACAAACACAAAAATTCATCCATAAAAATATCAGTGATTCCCCTATTCCACAGGGGTGGGACAATCAATTGGATAATGAATTGGGTTTAAATTTATCATGGCAAAGACGATGGCCAGAGGCATGGACGTATGGATTTGACGATTATTGGTTGTCCATGACACCCCAAATTGGCGTTAGTCTGGGGAATGTTTACACGCATGCCGAAACGGGATTGAATTTTCGATTATCCCCAAAAACCGAGCGTTTTTCCGACATGCCCCTACGCGTCCGTCCCGCCATGCCAGGCACAGGATATTTCCCAAAGCCCGCCAAAGGATATAGCTGGTCACTGTTTGGTGGAGTCAACGGACGCGCCGTTGGACGGAATATATTTTTAGATGGAAACACGTTCGAGAATTCCCCATCCGTTGATAAAAAACGATTTGTTTACGATTTAAACGCAGGCGTCGATGTGACATACGGTCAAACGCGCCTGTCATACACATTGGTGCGACGATCAAAAGAATTCGACGGACAAGATGACAGCGCCATTTTTGGTGCGGTATCATTAAGTAGACGGTTTTGATTTTCGTCATTGTCTGAATAATTATTAAACACTCTGGATAACCTTAGAATTTGACAAATCAAATTTAGGTCATGACGAAGCTTAACAAAACAACTTTGCGCCTTCGCGTCTTCCTGTGAAATTTTCACCACAGAGGACACAGAGGTTTTTTTAATCATCGCGGATTTGCACCGATCAGATGTGGCCTCGAAGATGTCGATGGTGCTGCTTGAGGTTCCGAACGACCATTTTTTGCAAACCAATCTTCTAGTGCTATCGCCAAAGCAGCTTCTTCGTAGGTCATCCTTGCTTCTGGCATTGCAACCAATCCAGTTCTTTCATTTGGAACACCAGCTGGCACGTTTTCATTAAATGGGTCTCTAGACATTTTTTTAATCTCCTATTTCCAAGACTTTAAAATTACATAAATAAAATGATGATGTCAAATTTTTAAAATTACAAATCATACTCTGGCAAAGCATCCCCCTGCGCTTGCCTCAATTTCTCAACATCGAATCCTTCAATCATTTCATTGAATATTTGATACCAATTCACCTCGGCCTGAAGATGGATGAAAACGGATCCAAGCCCCAACGCTGCGCGATCCATAAACACGAATTCGCGAGGGACAGGCACACCTTGGCGCATTTCGCGTAATTTTGCATGCACCTCTTGAGCCTTTTCACGGCCATAGACACCGTTATTGGTTTCACCAATTGTCCGCACTTTATCATCCAAAATTGGCCCATAAAGGAACGATGCCCACACATTCAACACCTCAATCATGTCCTTTGACAAATCGCCAAATCCCCATGTTTTATAGGCCTTTACCGCCAATTCTTCATCTGAATTTTTAAGGGCATTATAAAGGTCAATCACCGCCCCCACAAATTCAGGGCGGAACACACGAACGCACCCGAAATCCATCAAATTAATTGAAAGATCATCCCGAACAGAATAATTCCCCAAATGTGGATCACCGTGGATGATGCCCGTTTTATACAATGGCACATACCATGCCTTGAACAAATTCAACGCGATTTGATTGCGTTGTTCGATGGGCGCACCCTTGAACGTTAAAACCTTTTTCCCATCCATCCATTCGGTCACAAGCAAACGATCCGTTGATAATTCGTCAACGACATTGGGCACATGAACATTTGGTTCATCACGCAACAAATGCGCGAATAATTTTTGCACGCGGGCTTCGCGTTTATAATCCAATTCCTCACGCAACCGATCGCCCAATTCGGCGTGGATATCATCGGTGATGATGGAACTGTCATACTGTTTATATAATTTAAACAACAACTTAAGCTGGTTCAAATCCGCGTCAATCGCGCTAGCCATATCGGGATATTGTAATTTACACGCAACGGTTTGTCCGTCCGTCGTTACCGCCTTATGCACCTGCCCCAATGACGCGGCGGCCGTTGCCGTTTGTGGGAAATCAGTGAAATTATTTTGCCAATCCGTGCCCAATTCCGATTTCATACGCCGGCGAACAAATGGCCACCCCATGGGCGGTGCATTCGATTGTAATTCCTGAAACGCGTCCGCATATTCGGGCGGCAGGGCATCGGGGATGGTCGCCAAAATCTGTCCTACCTTCATGATCGGGCCTTTGAGGTTTCCCAAAACTTGGCGCAATTGATCGGAATGGATGTCCTTATCAATTTTAATGCCGAGGAACTTCTCACCCGCCAACTTCATCGCCAACCCCGTTGCCGAGCCTGACAAAGACGCATAACGCCCCGCCTTTTTTAAAAATTGTGGGGATTCATCACTACTCATTTACTAGTTACTTTATTGTTAATAATGATATTATATAGAACTAATTTTTATTCAAAACAGTTATTAATATTATTAATGAAATCAAATAATACCAGCTTTAAAAAATCTCTCGCTTTATGTATCGTTGCATTACTGTTGATAATGGTGATTGGTGGGTTCGCAAGTAAAACCCTCGATCAGGATGCCGCCTTTTTTTCGCAAGCGGCAGATATGAGCGGCGAAAGACGTATGTTATCACAGCGTATTACGCTATCTGCCCTAGAGGTAGAACACTCAAACACCTATGAGGATTATACGCTCTACGTAGAACAACTAAACCAAGCTGTCAATCGCCTAGACGAACTGATGGTAAGCCTAGATAAAATGCATACACGTGTCCCTGCCTTGCAAAGACAAATTCAAGAGTATTTTTCTCAAAGAACCTATGAAGATATATCAAATATTGACGTTATCGCTATTTTTTTAGAAACAGCGCATGCCATCAATATATTTTTTCAAGATAGCACCTTTGATAGTCAAATTCCCGACAACATTATTGAAAAAATTAGTACTCTAAAAAAATATACACAACATTCCGTTTTGAGAATTTTTGATGATGCAACACACAGCTATAGCGACTTTGCAAAACAAGACTATGATCAACGGCGCATTTTAAAAATTATTTTAATTATACTTTTCACCTTATTTATTTTTATCGTTGTAACGTTATCGTTCTACCCCATGCACCAACAGCTTAAGAACTTGATTACAGATATAGACAAACAAAAAAATCAATTTGAAAAAGAAAAAAATCGTCTAGAGTTAGCATCCAAGGGAACATCGACTGGAATATGGGATTGGGATATTGATAATAATAGTTTTTATTGGAATAATGTCCTAAAAGATACACTTGGACTTCAAGACGACAAAGATCATGAATATAGTGTCGATTTCTTCCAATCCCTTTTACATGATAATGATCGTGATGATTTTAATCTCAATATAAAAAATCATATTGTGAAACAATCTCCTTTCTTTTTTGAAGGCCGCTTAAGCCATCAAGATGGCCATTATTTATGGGCTGAATTTCGTGGTGAAGCGTTACGCGACGAAAACGGCAAGGCTTATCGCATGATTGGCTCTACTCAAGACATCACGGCGCAAAAAGAAATTGAGTTAGAACGTGATATCTATATCAAGGGGATTGAAACAGCCAACATTCCGTTTGCCATTATTGACCTTCATACAAAAAACAAATCCTTTCATTATGCCAGCCCTGCATTTTGTAAGGTAACTGGATATGATTTTGAAAAAATAGTCGCGAGCAATATGAGCATGTTTTCAGGTCCTGAAACATCAATGGGCGATTTGGATGAAATTGATTACGCGCTAAACAATCAAAAGGATCTCTCTGTCAAAATGATGACCTATCGCTATGACGGTACATCATATTGGAACCAAATCACACTCAAACCTATCTTTGACAAAGACAATGCCTTCACAAAATATTTTATATTGATATTCAATGATTTAACATCCGATCTTCAAAAGCAAAATCAAGAAATTGAACGGCAACGCAATGAATCTTTGGGAACATTGGCGGGGTCCGTTGCCCATGAAATCAATAATCTGTTAATGCCAATGACAATGGCAGAGGATATATTAATGGATGCCCTAAAAGATGATTGTGACCCGTTTGCCCGCGAACAAATCACCACAATTGTTGATTACGCCAATCAGGCCAAAGAGATTGTGCAGGGAATTTTAACATTTTCCCGAAAAGAAACACAAAATATTCAAAAGGTTGTCTTATATGACGAATTGGTTCAATCAATCAATTTTATAAAAAAATTGCTGAACGAAAAAACAACCATCATTTTACAAGAGAATAGTATCGGAGATGTCGAAACCTTAATCAACACCACCGAAATGAAACAAATCATGACGAACATGTGCAAAAATGCTGAACATGCCTTTGATGGACAAACAGGACAAATTGATATCTCTGTTAGCCAGGAAAAACTGACAAAGGAACAACGAAACAAATTCGATGTTTTGGCCAGTGACTTTATTGTAATTGCAATTAAAGATAACGGCGCCGGCATACCAAAAGAAAATTTAGAAAAAATATTTGATCCCCTTTTCACAACCAAGCCAATCGGTGAGGGAACAGGGCTTGGCCTGTCTGTTGTCATTGGTATTGTTCGGTCATGGGGCGGGGCAATTGATGTCAAAAGTGTCCTTGGTCAGGGAACAACTTTTAATATCTATATTCCTATTTACAAAGATGTTGACGATTTCTCAGATTTAATGGGCATCATTGAGGATTTAGAAAACAGCAAAGATTAAAATTCAATTTTTTGACCATCATAGGCAAAAATATACCCTGTGTCGCCTTGCCCCAAATTATCAATTGTTTCCAACATCGATTGCGTTGCAAATTCAGGGCTAAATAATTTACCGCTTGGCACATGCCCTTGAAACGGTTTTGATAAATCCGTGTCCACCGTGCCAGGGTGCAACCCCGCGATAACCGCCTGTTTATTTATCCTGCCAATTTCAATCGATGTATTGCGAATAATCATATTCAACGCCGATTTCGATGCGCGATAGGCATACCACCCACCAAGATTATTATCACCAATCGACCCGACACGCGCCGAGAGCGATACCATCACCGATTTTGACTCACGTTTTAATTTGGATGAAAAATGTTTCATGACCAGCGCAGGGCCAAAAATATTGGCCGCGAATATCTGTTGAAATTTATCCATCGATAAATCCTTGAGTGATTTTTCAGGCTCTAACCCCAGATACCCTGTGGCGATAATAATTAAATCAATCGATTGATTTTCAATTTTATCAGCGAATAATTTAATACTTTCTTCATCAACCATATCAAACCCATCTTGTGATCGAGATAATGGTATCACCTCAGAAAAATTATCTGCGGCCTTAAGATGGTTAACAAACCCCTGCCCTATGCCGCCGCTCGCACCAATGACAATGGCCTTAGAGTCATCACCGAATGAAGATAATAATTTTTTATTCATATACTACATACGATAAGCGCGTGGACACGGTTCAGGCTAATTTCGCATGGCTAAATGCATGTCTTAATCTGTCTTGCTCTAACCGTTGTGCGTTAATCTGCGCTAGCCACATTCCAAGGATGAAATAGAACAACCAGCTTCCGCCGCTATCTTCCCTACGCCGTTTTTCTTTCAATCGTTTGGCGCGGATGGCGGCGAATTGGTCATTCATTGATTGTTGCATCGATAATTCATGCAATTCACGTTTGGCCTGCGCGTCCTCATCAATAACTGGTTTTGACGATGCGTTTAACTTGTTTTTACGAACCTCTAACAACCGCGTTTGATAGGCGCTCTCGGCACTTTCAAATCGCCATTTCAACATACCCGTCATTTGTCCTGTTTTTTTCGCATGATTATATTGTGCCGCAGCCGATTTCATATCCTTGTGAAGGACAGCCAAATCAGGGTCAAGCATCGCAAATGTATCGCTCAATTCGCCCGAAATAATTTCAGTTTCGGCATCAGCTTCCGCCCATAATTCATCACGAATGGCAATGATATCGTCCATTAACGATGATTGATTTTGTGTGGTGATTACATTTGTTTCGTTCATACCCTATTTCCCTACGCTTAATATAGATGAAATGAGTAAAGAAATAGTTAATTATATTGACGTATATATTTTTATTTAGCGCAGGGCTTGCGTGGCTTTAATTGCTTTACCATCTGGGTTGCCTCCGCTTCGTTCAAAACATCGGCATTCTTTAATGTCCCCACAATGCTGTGATTTCCCAATCCATTAGCATGCATTTCATCGTACGCGTTAGGGTTATTGAATACGTGAAGAATGCTCTCTAATATCGCAACATCATCATCGTTTTCATCAATCAAACGCCCATAATATTCCTGCCGTAACTCTCAAATGCGTTTGTCCAAACGCGCCTTAAGATCATGATTATCTTGAAAAATTTCGGCTAACGGCAATATTACTCCATTCCAATTGCGGATTTATACAATTCCAACATATCATCGGCCTCACGACGTTTTTCGACGTCCAGCTTGCGTAATGATACGACCTTACGGATTGTTTTTGCATCAAACCCTGTGCCTTTTGCTTCGGCGTAGACATCCTTGATATCATCAGCTATCGCCGTTTTTTCTTCTTCCAAACGCTCAATACGTTCGATAAATGATTTTAGGCGCGCACCCGCGACACCGCCAACATCTTTTGCCTCGTCTTCGGTTGCCTTGAATTCAGTGACATTATTTTCCATTATTTAAACCTTCTCTGTTCTGCTTTTGATATTGGGCACTATAAAATTTTTGAATAATGTTTCAAGTGGCTTAACAACTTTTGAAGTGTTTTGCCCAACGAATAAAACATTTTCAATCCGCGCATTTAAAAATTCGAATGTTTTCACATTATCACCCGATGAACATTGTAACCAATAGGTCATGGTCGTACCAATCACGCCCGATAGTAATCCACGTTTTGTATATTTATTGTAATCGGTGGATGTATCACCCGCCCAAGTCCAAATGACACCCGCGGTGCGCCAAGTCATCTTGGCACCAAGTCGTGCATTTTGTGGCATCAATAATTTTTTAAAACACGCATTCACGCTCTCGCGATGCGGCGTTAAAATTTCAATCCGTTTTTCAACGGCCATACGGATACGAGCGCGAATTTTCAGGTCATCTTGTTTAACGCCCTTTAGTGCCGCGATCATTTGATCATCTGCCCATTGAGCAAAATAATCCATCAAGTCCCGTTCAGCTCTGGGAAATAATGCCATCACAAGCATTTTATCCATCTCCAATTTTTCAGCCGCATTTTCAAACGTCGCCAACGACCACCCATCAAACGGAACATCCTTTAGCCCAGCCTCTAGTATTTTTTGTTTTTGTATGCTTATATCCATGGATATCACTATAATGCGATTATTAAGGAGTTCAACCATGAAACATATTCTATTAACCACCGCCCTTTCATTTTTTATATTTACATCCGCTCAGGCACAGGATGTTGTAACCCTTCCTGACGGGCACACGGCACTTAATATTTCCGCCACTGAAAATATCGAGGTTGAGCAAGATATGTTGGTTGCATCCCTTAGAATTCAAGAAGAATCAAAAGACGCCAAATCAGTTCAAAAAACAATTAACGAGGCCATGGCAAATGCCGTGGCCTTGGTCAAAAAATATCCATCGCTCAAGGTTGAGACAGGGCAATATTACGTTCACCCAGATTATCGCTACATCAAGACGCCTGAGGAAAATAATAAACAGATTCTTGATAAATGGCGCGGATCACAAACCCTCACAATCAAATCCGAAGTTGCCGAGGATGTTTTGAACATCACTGGTCAAATTCAGGATATGGGTTTTATGATGAATGGCCTGAATTACCAATTATCACAAAAAAAACACGAGGAAACACGTGATGGATTAATGGAAATCACCGTCAAAAAATTGCGTGACCGTGCCATGCGCGTTGCAAAGGCGTTAGGCAAAACAGATGTTGATATTGTTGAAATTAATGTCGATTCAAATAATTATAACCCTCGCCCTGTTTACGCCCGTGCCGCAAAAATGGAAATGATGGCCATGTCATCTGATGCCATGCCTGCCCCCACGGCAGAGGCCGGTGAAACAAACGTATCCATGACCATTTCCGCAAGGGCGATTATTAAGTAGATCCACAAAAAAACATTGTCATCCCCTGAATTCGCGACAGCGAATTGTAAGGGGATCTATTCCGTGATATTGACTCAGCGGAATAGCGCCGCGCCCGGGGCGGGGGGGGGGGGGCGGGGAGGGGGGAG
>CAYGLI010000041.1:0-14384 GCA_964350795.1 uncultured Micavibrio sp. | reverse complement strand
CGGAGGGCAGCGCTCTATCCAGCTGAGCTACGGTTGCAATTAAACATGTTTTATCTCACAAATAAAAAAGGCGCAAGAAATTTGCGCCCTTCTATTAAATCTATTTAACCAACAATTATGCCGCTTTTTTGTGTTTCTGCGCCAATTGTGCCGTGATTTGTTGTTCGGCTTGGCCAACTGTTTGGGCTTGTGTGGCTTGTGCCAAATCACCCAATGATACGGCGCCAACCAAACGTTTGTCACGATTAACAACAGGCATACGACGAACCTGAAGTTCCGCCATGTTTTGGCAAATTTCTTCGGCTGTTTGATCGTCATAGCAATAGTAAGTTTGAGGTGTCATCACATCACGAACCTGCGTGTCTGTTGACCAATTTTGTGCCACGGCGCGTGTCACGATATCACGGTCAGTTACCATTCCAATCAGACGATCATTTTCACCGACGGGCAAAAACCCAAGATTTTGGTCGTTCATAATTTGTGCCGCCTCGTTCAATGTTGCGTTTGGTGCAACCCATTGGCATTCGGTGGTCATGCAATCTTTAATCTGTGTCATATCTATCTCCTTTGATTTTGGTTCTTAAACACTAAAGCATAGAAGAGGGTAGGCACGCAAATTTAATTATGCGGCGCGAGTGAGTTGTAAGAACACATCTTCCAAATCGCTTTGGTCTGTTGAGATATCGGTAATACCAAATTTTGCCTTTTTAATGGCATCAATCATTGCGCCAACCTCAACGTCCGATGGGCGATAAGTTACAACCAAACGGCGTTTCCCTTCAATTTTTGCGTTAAATTGCGATAATTGTTTGGGCACTTCGGTGATTTCTTTGTCGAGGCGGAAAGTGATTTCCTTACCATCAACGCGTGACATTAACGTGTCTTTATCTTCGTCAATAATAACCTTGCCATGATTAATAATGGCGATGCGGTCGCATAATTGTTCAGCCTCTTCCAAATAATGGGTGGTGAGTAAAATGGTTTTCCCTGCCTTGTTGAGTAATTTGACGTTATCCCATAATTGCTGGCGCAGCTCGATATCAACGCCCGCGGTGGGTTCATCCAATACCAGTATATCAGGGTCATGCACCATTGCCTTGGCCACCATCAAACGCCGTTTCATTCCACCAGAAAGCGACCGTGCCGTGGCATCGGCCTTATCGGCCAAACCAACAATATCCAATATTTCCATGGTGCGACGATTTGATTTTGATAACCCATACATACCGGCCTGTAATTCCAAAACGGCACGCGGTGTAAAGAATGGGTCAAATGTGACTTCCTGAGGGACAATCCCAATTGATTTTTTGGCTGATCGTGGCAATGCGTCAATATCATATCCATTAATTGCAACCGTTCCAGCCGATTTTACAACCAAACCCGCCATGATGTTAATGCATGTTGATTTTCCTGCACCATTGGGGCCAAGCAGTGCAAACATCGACCCTTGTGGTATGTTCAAATCGATATTATCCAATGCCAATTTAGGGGCGGATTTTTTTGTCCCTGCATATGTTTTTGAGAGATTACGTATTTCGATAGCGTTTTTCATTATTATTTTATCCTTCTGCCGCTCTTTTTAACCGATCATTGATCGCAAGTCCAATGCCAGTTGTGGGAATATCCATCACCGCGATTGTTTTTGCCCCTGTTTGATCGAGGCGACGCATGTATGAAAATAGATTGCTTGCGGCCTCGAACAAGTCTCCGTCTTCGGATAAATTCAAAACCTCAATGGCCTTATCCACGTCTATAAATTTCGTTGATCCAAAAGCGAGCAATGCATCCCCTTCGTTAACATCATATGCCTTTAATCGAACGGACGTGTTAGGCGCGTAATGTTTCAATAATTGCCCTGGTGATTTTGGGGTGTCATGTGACCCCAAATCGGTTTCAATGTGAAATCCCAAAACATCACTCACTTGGTCGGCCGTGATTGCACCGGGGCGTAAAATAATGGGCGTGTTTCCTGTGCAATCAATCACCGTTGATTCCAACCCAATGGCGCATGATCCATCCGCGATAATGAGGGGTGATTTGTCGCCTAAGCTTTCGGCAACATGGATGGCGGATGTTGGCGATACCTCTCCTGACCTGTTCGCACTGGGTGCGGCTAATGGTACGCCTGCCGCCTTGATAATTTTTTGAGCGGTCGGGTGTGAGGGGATGCGAACGGCAATTGTGTTCAACCCTGCGGTTGTAATATCGCTGATCTTACAATCCTGTTTACGGTTCACAATTAACGTCATGGGCCCCGGCCAAAATGCAGAAGATAATAATTTTGAATTATCATTTAATTCAACAAAATCATTGAGTTGTTTTATGTTATGAAAGTGAGATATAAGCGGATTAAACGATGGGCGACCCTTGATATCAAATATTTTTGCAACCGCGTGACCGTTTGTCGCGTCCGCCGCCAATCCGTAAACCGTTTCGGTGGGAATGGCGATACACCCTCCCGATTTTAAAATCTCCGCGGCCTCTAAAATAACATCATCTGTAACTGATTTGATGGTCATGCTGCGCGTCTTTTGGGTTTGATGTGGATGCCACCTGTTGAGGGTTTATCACATCCTGTTGTATTTGGGAATGATATGGGGTGACCCAATAATGACCTGACCGCCATATAGGCAAATCCCTCTGCCTCCATCGCATCACCGTTCCAACCCAATGTATCAACAGTGTTCGTTGGGATGTTTGTGGCCTTTTGAATTTGCGTCATTATGAACCCATTATGACGCCCTCCGCCTGTCACATAAAGTGCATTTGGTTGTGTGGGGCATAATGCAATGCCCTTGGCGATGGATTGAATTGTCATGGCGGTTAATGTCGCCGCGCCATCCGCGCATGTTAACCCGTCAACCGATATAGTCTTAAAATCATTGCGGTCTAATGATTTGGGATAGGGTTGGTTGAAATAATCTAACGATAAAAATTCGTTTAGAATAGTTTGGTTAACTTGCCCTTGGGATGCAATATCGCCATTATCATCAAAATCTTTACCTGTATGGGTTTTAACCCAATCATCAATCATAGCGTTGGCGGGGCCTGTGTCGAACGCAATCATATTGTCATGGTCGATATAGGTAATGTTACCAACCCCACCCAAATTCAAGATAACAATAGGAAAATTTAATTGTGCATTTTGCGCCAAGGCCTGATGATAAATGGGTAATAGGGGAGCGCCTTGACCACCATGTTTCATATCGTTTGATCGAAAATCATAAATAACGTCGATACCTGTTTCATCAGCCAATAATTGGCCGTCACCCATTTGAATTGTGGTGGATTGATAGGGGTCATGGTGGATGGTTTGTCCATGAAATCCAATGATATCGATGTCGCCTGCGGATAATCCGTTTTGCGATAATAAATCATGAATGACCACCATATGTGCGCGTGTGAATTCCGCCTCAATCCCTTTATCGAATTCGGTTTTATTCATACATGACTGCAATTTTTGGCGCAATATTGGGTCATGTGAAATGCTATGAAATCCGATACGATGAGTTGTGTTTAACCCATCGGTTTCGATGATTGCCGCATCAATGCCGTCCATGGCTGTGCCAGACATCAGACCGATTGCGTTATAAGTTTTATTCATGATTTTTTTTACCACAGATGCACACAGATACACACAAATTTTTGTTTCTAACCCCTTGATATCTGTGTTTATCCGTGTTCATCTGTGGTTTAGAAAAGGAATAACAATGACCACAAAATATAAATCTGATTTTTTAAATGTTATGGAAGAGCGAGGCTTTATATACCAAGCCAGTGACCTTGAAGGTTTGGACGCAAAATTATGCGAAGGCGTGCAATCGGCCTATGTCGGATTTGATGCCACGGCAAAATCATTGCATGTTGGAAATTTGATTAACATTATGATGTTGAAATGGTTTCAAGAAACAGGTCACAAACCCATCACATTAATGGGAGGTGGAACGTCCAAGGTTGGGGACCCATCATTCAAGGATGAACAACGTCAGTTGTTGTCGGACGACCAAATAGAAGAGAATATGAAACATATTCGCGCCACATGTTTCGACCAATTTTTAAAATACGGTGATGGTGAAACCGATGCCATGATGGTCAATAATGATGATTGGTTATCACAATTAGAATTCATTCCGTTTTTGCGTGATTACGGGCGTTATTTTTCGGTTAATCGTATGTTGAGCTTTGAATCGGTTAAACAACGCATGACAGATGAAAAACACCTTAGTTTGCTAGAATTTAATTACATGGTGATGCAGGGATATGATTTTGTGGAATTGCATCAACGCCATGGTACAACCATCCAAATGGGTGGATCTGATCAATGGGGGAATATTATTAATGGTGTTGAGCTGGGGCGTAAGGCACATCAATATCAATTATTTGCTTTCACAACACCGTTGCTTACAACACCTGATGGTAAGAAAATGGGTAAAACCGAAAATGGCGCGGTATGGTTGAACAAGGATATGTTATCACCTTATGATTATTATCAATTTTGGCGTAATGTTGATGATTCCATGGTTGAGACAATGTTGAAAAAATTTACTATGCTTCCCATGAATGAAATTGCCAAATTATCCGCCTTGGAAGGCCAAGACATCAATGAAGCCAAAAAGGTTTTGGCATTTGAGGCAACGAAATTATGTCACGGTGAACAAGCCGCAACAGAATCCGCCGAAACCGCGCGTCAAACATTTGAGCAAGGCATGAGCGCAGATGGTTTACCGACAATTGAGGTATCGGAAACATCAATGCCATTACTGGATCTTTTGGTGCAATCAGGGTTGGTTGATTCAAAAAGTGCGGCGCGTCGCTTGGTTGAGGGCGGAGGCGCGCGTGTTAATGATAATCAAATTACAGATGTGAACGCAATATGTGACATCACCGATGGGTTTAAATTATCATCGGGGAAGAAAAAGCATGTTTTAGTGAAAGTTATTTAGTCTCTGATTTCATGCCACTTGTGCGTTCGTTATTTTGAAATGTCTGGTTTGGTTGTGGTGTTGCGTTATTTTCTGTTGCTGATTGCGGTGTGTTTTCAAACAACATTTTTCGGATAATCCCTGGTGTTAAAATTGAGAGCGGGTTGACGGTCACTGATGGGTCTGATGGATCACCCTTAATGGAATATGTTGCGGCCAATAATGCACCCCCACCAGTTAAAATATTTCCAAGAATTGGAATTTTTCCAACGAAATTATTTATCTCGGATAATGGTGCGGCCGTTCCCGTTATATTGATATTTTTATCAGCTGTATTCACAAATCCATCAAAGGTTAAGGCAACCGAAGTCCCCGATGTTGTTCCATTGGATATGGTGTAAATATCCCCCATATCCCCTAATTTCCATTCAAAATCAGATTCCAACCGAGTGAAATTTAATGCCCCCGCCTGTAAAAAACTTTGAAATGAGAGGGCATTGACGAGCCGCAATAAAACAGGGGCATTTGATGCCTGAAAATCATTAATGCGCGCTTTTCCGCGGACATCACCAAATCGGCCACCTTGCAAAGGAACACCCGCAATTTGTAATTGCCCCCCATTAATGTAGGGATATAAATCAAAAGCACGAAGAGTTTCACCCGCATTATTGGATTCCACCCGTAATGTTAAACCGTCTGGGACATCAGGGGTGTATCGAACATATAAATCACCTGCTTGACCATTTGCACCCAATTTTGCATCCAGCTCTAGCTTGTCAGCCTTCCCTGTTTGATCAAGGCGGATATATGCCTTTGGGTTTTTAATGGTTGTGTCATCCGCGGTGCGCATTTCCAAAACATCAACGCCATATTCACGGGGTCGCCCTTCGGCTTGGCGGCCATCGCCTTCTTCTTTTTTGCGCGATAAAATGGGGCGTGCGTCCAAAAACGATCCTGTGACATTGGTTTTTAACATGCCGTCATGTTCCGCCATTAAAATCGATATACGATTTTCATTAAAGGCCATGTTTTTCAAAGCAGCCTTGGTGATTAATGGTTCGCCGTTCACTGTTTTAAATTCGATATTTCCGCTTGCTAGTGATAGGCCAGCCCCCGAAATTTTTAAATTTTTAACGGCGGTTAAATCGCCATTTTTCAATGTGATATTTGTTGTGGCGTTTGCCTTTTGTCCGGATGGTTTGTCAAGGCCAAGAGAAGGCACAATCGCAAGTGTATTGGTTAAATCCAAGTTCAAATTAATCATCGCATCACGGTTATTTTTATCCTTGATATAAACAACATCACCCGATGTATCCCCCTCGAAATAATCGGCAAAATCATTGGTAAAGGCACGACGGATTTTATCGTTGGCGGTCACTGTTGCAGTCACCTTTGAAATATAATCCTGCGCCGATTCTGTTGAAAAATATTCATGCCAATCCAACGTGATGGGTTTACCAGATAATAACCCTGATCCTTTGACTTTAATTTCTTGGGTGGTTGCAAACACATCATAGGGCCCACCTGAGAGGGTTAATCCTTTAACGGCATTGGGAATTTCGGCATTATTGATTATACCCTCGACACTAACCTTAATATCCTCGATAGGAGTCCCCTTGGTTAGGGGGATTTCAATTTTAATGGTGGCATCGACATCACCTTTTGTGTTTTTCCCCTTAAAATCAATTTTATCAAACGCATTGATAGGGTCGGTTGCGATGTAATCAAACACGTTTTGCGTATTGGATATCACGGGGAATGTTAATGTTCCCAAACCCGCACCTTTGGTAATTAAATCATCAAAATGGAGTGTGCCCCCTTTTGTTATCATGCCACCAACATTGGCCTCTGTGACATTCAGGGTTAATTCAATATCATCATATGTACCTGTTCCAGATATATTGGTTGCAACGGGCAGAGGTGATTTATAATCAACATTCAACCCTTCATAAATCATATCTCCTTTAATAGCGATAAGTTCATTTGGTAATGGCTTTCCGTCTGTTCGCGCCGTTGCCGCCAAATCAAATATGGTTGTCAGGTTGATTAAATTATATGTGCCGCCCTCCATTTTTTGGGTCAACCATTCATACGCACCATTATCGGAATAATCCTGAGGCCAATAGCGGTTGAAATAATTTTGAGGCAGATTTTTTATAGATAAATCAATATTACCAGATAATTTATCTAAATCTTTTAAGTTGGTTAATGTCCCTGATGCTTGTAAATCAACGGCGTCATTGACGCGCATTTGGATATTATTAATAACTGTTGTATCTATTTTTGGATCTTGTGTGGCGTGAATAACCAGATCACTGACATCAACAAAATCATCTTTGTCGTTTAACGGAAATTGAATTTGTCCTCGCGGTGCAGATATTTTGAGGTTCAGTTGATGCAACCCCCAGGTGTTATTTAGCTGTGCCTGAATTTCGGTATCAGCAACCATATTAAAATCAAAACCTTTGGGCAATTTAGGCATAAATTGAATAATATTATCAATAGGCGTTTCAGAAATATTACCATTCAGACTTAAAAGAACAGGATTATTTTGGGTTGAGAAATTTAATTTAACCGTGTTCTTGTTTGTTTCTTGGCCAAATGGGAACGTTAAAAACCCTAAAAGATCACGATTATCGCCCCTATCATTCATTTGAATATAGAATGTTACAGGGTCAAATCGTTGTATGGTTTGTTTTATTTGATCATTATAAATAATGCGGGCCTTATCAATCCACAACACATCAACCTTTGGTAAATCATAGATTAAATCGCGTAATGTTAAATTGGCTGAAATAATTTCATCATTTAACTTTGGCTGTTTTGGCGTTGCGGAATGCCCTGTCAGTTGTATTTGACCGGTTTCTGTTTTGGTAATGGAAAGGGCAATATTGCGTATCCAAACAGATTGCAATCGCAATTGTCCAATCATCAGGCGTCGCCAAGACACATCAATATCAATTTCAGGGGCAAATAAAAATGGCCCTCTATCATTACTGACCGAGACATTGATGGCGCTAAACCCAAGTGGATTTGAAAATCCACGCCATTCCAACACCATGGATTCAATTTCAATTCTCTCTGTTGTTCCCAACTGATGTAATTGGCTTTCAATATATGGAATGGCGCGGTCAATATTGATGGGGCCTTGTGATAATTTCCACGCAAAGAAACCCAAGGCGATAATGATCAGAAGAAATAATCCTAAGAAAATTTCAAAAAATATTTTATTACAATGCCATAAGGTTTTTTTCATGTTTATTTGGCCTTGACCTTTTCCCTTATTCAACCCATTTCTATATAGACGATAATATATAACAAAGGGTAAAATTATGACACTTCAAATCGGCGATAAAGCGCCTGAATTTACAATGCCAACGGATACTGACAATATGATTTCTTTATCAGATTACAAAGGTAAAACGCTGGTTCTGTATTTTTATCCCAAGGATGATACGCCAGGGTGCACAAAACAGGCCTGTAGCTTTACTGAGAATCTATCACAACTTAATGCACTGGATTGCAATGTTTTGGGCGTATCCAAGGACAGTATTACAAAACATGAAAAATTTAAAACCAAATATGATTTGAACTTTCCATTGGCGTCCGATGAAAACACATCAACGTGCGAGGATTATGGTGTTTGGTTGGAAAAATCCATGTATGGCAAAAAATATATGGGGATTGAGCGTACAACATTCCTGATTGATGCAAACGGCATTATTCAACATATTTGGAATAAGGTCAAAGTTCCTAATCATATCGAGGATGTCTTAGAAACCGTTCAGACATTAAATCAAAAAGCAGCTTAGATAGAATAATCCCCGCTTTTGCGGGGATATTGATATTAGTTAGCCATTTTTTCATTAAGTAATTTCGTAATTGAATTCCAATGAAATCCAGAAAATAAATGAGCGTAAATTGCACCAATCCACCCTTTTTTGCGCCATTCATTGAATGTTGCATCGTCCATTTCATTAAATTTTTGTTCGTCGATAATGGCAAAGCCAGAAAAGTTCACTTTTTGATCACCCTTGATGACCAACTCAGCCGTACGCTCAACCAAAAGGCCGCTTTCAGCGAGAGCCTTTGAAAATTCCAATGTTTGTTGGCTTGCGGCGTGATAAGATTTGCAAAATTCCATAGCGTTATTCGCTAAATCCGTTGGTTTTGAATCTTTATCGAATAATGGATTTTTATTATCGTTTGATGTTACGCCGCTTGTTTCATCAATACAGAGTGATAGTGATTCACCATTATTCACCTCTGTTAAAATAAAGGGGTAACGACGGATATAAGATGGAATATAAACATCCTTTGCCCATTCACCCTTTTTATTCACGAACAAATTTTCATCATTGCGTACACCCAAAATTGCAACGGGTGTTGCCTGACCGTCATTCGAAAATGCGATAGGATAAAAATGAGCGATTTGTGGCAATTCAATTAAATTCACAGGGACAGCATTTGTACTTGATGTGAATCCAAGTCCGAAATCTTTAACCAGCGATAGTTCCTGATGTTTTTGCCCGTCTAATAAAACTGGGTTTTTGTAAAAGAGAGGAAGTTGTGTTTGCGCTTGTTCAGCCATGTCTAAATCCTTTTGAATCATTCTAAATATGGTTACAGGATAAGGGAATCCAATGATTATGCAAGAAAAAAGGGAGCAAAAATGCTCCCTTTCAATTCAGTTAGATGTTAAAGGGGAATTACATCATTCCGCCCATACCACCCATTGCGCCCATATCAGGCATTGCAGGGGCATCATCCTTTGGTAATTCAGATACCATCGCCTCGGTTGTAATCATCAAACCAGCGATAGAGCTTGCGGCCTGCAATGAATTACGAACAACCTTAACGGGGTCGATAATTCCGGCCTTCACCATATTCACATACTCGCCTGTTTGCGCGTTGTAACCAAAATCAGTGTCCTTTTGATCCAACAATTTACCAACAACGATAGAGCCTTCGACCCCAGCGTTTGTTGCAATCTGACGGATTGGTGCCTCTAGCGCACGGCGGATAATGTTAATCCCCGCTTGTTGGTCGGCATTGATCGCCTTGATTTTATCAAGCTCGCGTGTGGCGTATAGCAATGCAGTTCCACCGCCGGCAACAACGCCTTCTTCAATCGCGGCACGTGTGGCATGCATGGCATCATCAACGCGGTCTTTTTTCTCTTTGACCTCGATTTCAGATGCGCCACCGACACGAATAACGGCAATACCACCAGCCAGTTTGGCCAAGCGTTCTTGCAATTTTTCACGGTCATAGTCCGATGTTGTTTCCGCAACCTGAGCCTTGATTTGAGCGCAACGGTCGGCAATTTCCTTTTTCTTGCCTGCGCCATCGATGATTGTTGTTGCATCCTTGGTAATGCGGATTTTCTTCGCATTTCCAAGCATTTCAGGTGTTGTGGATTCAAGTTTGATTCCAACTTCTTCTGAAATCACTGTCGCGCCTGTCAAAATCGCCATATCTTCCAACATTGCTTTACGACGGTCACCAAAACCTGGTGCCTTAACGGCCGCAACCTTTAATCCACCACGTAATTTGTTCACAACCAATGTTGCAAGGGCTTCGCCCTCGACATCTTCGGCAACAATTAACAATGGACGACCTGATTGCACTGTTGCCTCTAATGTTGGCAATAATGCTTGTAGGTTTGATAATTTACCATCATGTAAAAGGATGTATGGATTGTCCATTTCACAAACCATTTTCTCTGAATTTGTGATGAAATATGGTGATAAATATCCACGATCAAATTGCATGCCCTCAACGGTTTCCAAATCATCTTCTAATGATTTGTTTTCCTCAACGGTAATCACACCCTCGGCACCAACTTTTTTCTGTGCCTCAGCAATTAATTTACCAATTGCAATGTCCCCATTGGCGGATACGGTCGCAACCTGTTCAACCGCGTCACCCTTAACAGGTTTTGCCATGGCCTTGATTGTCTCAACCGCGGTTGTTGTCGCAAGGTCAATTCCGCGTTTTAAATCCATTGGGTTCATGCCCGCGGCAACTGATTTCATGCCTTCACGAACGATGGCTTGTGCCAACACTGTGGCGGTTGTTGTTCCATCACCCGCTTGGTCTTGAGATTTTGTCGCGGCCTCGCGGATCATCTGTGCGCCCATATTTTCGAATTTATTTTCCAATTCGATTTCCTTGGCAACGGACACACCGTCCTTTGTGATGCGCGGTGCACCGTATGATTTATCCAAAACAACGTTACGACCCTTTGGTCCCAAAGTCACCTTAACGGCGTTGGCCAAAATATCCACGCCTCTTAACATTCTATCGCGGGCATCTAACCCAAATTTTACATCTTTTGCACTCATAATAAGTACTCCTTTATATTTATCTAATTAAATTAAAAATGGTTTAAGCGGCAATAACGCCAACAATGTCGGATTCTTTCATCACCAACAGCTCTTGGCCGTCAATAGTGACCTCAGTTCCAGCCCATTTTGTGAATAAAACACGGTCGCCTTTTTTGACATCCAATGGAATAACATTCCCATCTTCTGTTCTGGCACCAGTTCCACAGGCCATGACTTCACCTTCCATAGGCTTTTCCTTGGCTGTGTCTGGAATAATTATTCCACCAGCAGTTTTATTATCTTGTTCGATACGTTTGACCAGTACACGGTCATGTAGAGGACGAAATTTCATTTTCATCAATCTCCTTTTCTTTTGTTAATGTTTAACCAAAATCCGATTAAAACCTGAATTCAGCGCCTTAATCGTTAATGCATCATATATAAGGTCAACGTAGTTTTTCAAGTGATTTTTTAAGACTTTTTTAAGGCATGCCCTGTTATCCTATTATTATGGGCAAGGAATGCCTTTTAATCAAAAACAGGAGGTTTATATGTTTGATAAATTTGACATTGAAAAACGGTTGCAAGGGTATAACCTGACCACAGCGGAAATTATTTATCACATGCCTGATCGTCCTCATATTTTACAATCCTATATCTGGCAAGATTTTGATATTGCGCCCAAATTCCCTGTTCTGAATGGTTTCCTTCATTTCTGGCAAAAGGAATTGGATGGGCCATTGCATTCAATCGTTTTGGCCGAACAAAAATTGATTAAGGCTGATGAATTCCTCCATTACACAGGTGAATATTTATTGCATTGATTGAAATTGATTATCCCTAATCTCAATAATGGTTTTGGTGGTCATGGCATTGAATGAACGATGATCCTGACCCGTTAGCCAAACCTGCCCACCCAAATCCTTGAGCAAATCAAACAGCGCATCACGGCGTTTGGCGTCGAAATGCGCCGCAACCTCATCAAATAATAATAATGGCGGCGCGCCAAATCGCGCGGCAACCATACGGGCATGTGCAAGGATGATTGTGGTTAATAACGCCTTTTGCTCCCCCGTGGAACATTGCCCTGCATCGGCATTTTTATCGGTAAAGGTGACCGCCATATCGGTGCGTCCAACCCCATAATTTGTGCGCCCTGTTTGGGCATCGGCATTGCGCATGGCCTCTAATTTTCCACGCGCAGTGTCCTCCACATTTAATGCTGATTGAGTGTTCAGGGCATTTTCGATATCGCCATTTAACGCGATATCCGCCATTGGAAAATCATGACCGTTAAATTGGCGAATGGCATGATGTAAATTTTGCAATGTTTCCAACCGCGCCGCGGCAATGGCAACGGATGTTTCCGCCATAATATTTTCCAAGGCGGATAACCACAGGGCATCTGGTTTTTTTGTATCATCCTTTAAAATATTTAACCGTTCGCGTGTGGCCTTTTCATACCGTGTCATCCGCCCGACATGCGCGGGGTCAAAGACCGCGACCAACCGATCAAAAAATCGGCGGCGTTCGCTGGATGCCTGTAAAAACAATCCATCCATGGAGGGTGTTAACCAAACCGTACGCAACACATCACCCAATTCATTTTGGTTTTTAATCGGGTTACCGTTGGCGCGTGCAATTTTCTTATCCCGCCGTTGCGGGTCGCGCCCAACGCCCAAACGCGTAACGTCACCATCATCATCCATAATTTCGGATGATACCGCCCATGCGTTTGATGATTGTTGTGATTGTATCTCCCCCACATTGGCACCACGTAATCCACGCCCAGGGGAGAGGAGGGTAATGCCCTCTAAACAATTTGTTTTTCCCGCGCCATTATCACCAATCAGAACAACGCAATGATTATCCAGTCCAGCAATTGAGGCAGAGCCGTAATTACGAAAGGCGGTGAGTGTGAGTGATTTTATGTGAGTCATTCTGGGTGACAATTTTAAACGCAAAGTCGCGCAAAGTCGCGCAAAGTTTTGATGTCACTAACATATTGAAATATAATGGAAAAAGTGGAAAAACTCAGTTCGTTCCTGAGTTTGTGTTGTGTTTTGGGCTTTTTCTCTGTTTTTGTGTTTAAAATCATAGGGTTATTATATGATTTTATTCCTATTTTGTCAAGATGATTTTAATCGTAAACCATATAAGGCTGAATTATTTTAGAAATCCCTATAATATTGGACTTTGTTATTCCTCGATATATATATTCATCATGGATGATGCAAAAATAAGTGAGATTGTGGAAATGGCATGGTGTGATTTCACATCATTTGATGCCATTGAACAACAAACGGGGTTGTTGGAAAAAGAAGTGATTCAAATTATGCGCGCCAATATGAAACCAAGCAGTTTCCGCATGTGGCGTAAGCGTGTTTCAAACCGTAATGCCAAACATGATAGTAAGATGAAAGAATAGAGATTTATTCAACCGTCCACCACTGGCGCATTTGTTCAAATTAGTTCTGAATGCGGTATGTCATTAATTTAAAATATTTTTTTGGTGTTTTCTATTCAATGTGACTTTACCTGACTCTAAGTCATCCAGTGTGTGAATATTTCCAGAAGTATCAACAACGAGCGCGGATGGCGCGTCATCACCACTTAACATGGCCTCAATAATAGGATCAAGTTGTGCGCAGGGTAGACCTGTCGCTCTATGTAATTCCTGCATAAGTTCCATTCGATCTTGTGCAACCAAGGGATCATTAAAATCAGTCTGACTTGTCTTTTTGACTTTAGGCATTTTATCAAACCCGTAACGGCATCAAAACATAGAGTGACGATGGGTCGGAGGTGTCTTGTAGGATTGTTGGGCCACCAGCATCCGCCAAAATCATGCGGCATTGGTCGGATTCAATTTGTGCCGTGATATCCAATAAATACTTGGAATTAAATCCAATTTCCAATGATGTATTGTCATTGGAAATTTCAATATCCTCGGTCGCTGACCCTGAATCAGGGCTTTGTGCGCTTAATGTCATTGTATTGCCATCAATCGCCAATTTCACCGCGCGGGTTTTTTCGTTTGAAATTGTGGATACACGGTCAATCGCGGATGTGAATAATTTTGGGTTTACCTCAACAATTTTATCGTTTCCTTGTGGAATAACCTTTTGATAAT
>CAYGLI010000040.1:0-14546 GCA_964350795.1 uncultured Micavibrio sp. | reverse complement strand
GTAACCCAGCATCAGCAGAAATCTTGGATAAGAAATTCTTCCTGACTTTTGCTTTAACAGAGGCTTTGGCGATTTTCGCACTTGTTGTGTCTTTGATTATCCTATTCGGTTAATCCATATAATTTAAGGACAGATTAATAGTGAAAAAATTATTCTTTACTCTCTGCCTTATGATGATTGCTTTGCCAGTAATGGCAGAGCAACCCCTTAACCCTATAGAGGTTGAGGCAATACCTTTTACAAATACCGCCCCTACATTTAATACAAAATCAATTTCTGCTGAAATCGATATGAGTGCCGAGGTGGAACATCTTGCAACGGCTGATGCAAAGAAGGCTGGCTTACCACAATTTGATGTCACAACATTTGCGTCACAAATTTTCTGGTTGGCGATTATGTTTGTTATTTTGTATGTGTATTTTGCAAAATCGGCCTTGCCAAAACTATCCTCAACAATTGAACAACGTCACCTGACAATCAAAAATGATTTGGAACAGGCCGATAAAATTACTGCCGATGTTGATAAAACGCGCACTGATTATGAATTGGCCATGTCCAACGCCCATGATAATGCCCGTAAAACCATTATAGATATCGAGGCTCATTTGCGCCAAGACGCGGAAACACAGGCCAATGAATTCAAGGATAAATCCGCACAGGCCATTTCTGATCTAGAGGCACAAGCCGAAACGGCGAAGGCCAAAATTAAATCTGAGTTGAACAACATTGCCGCTGTTTTAACATCCGATATTATTAAAAAATTAACGCCTTTGAAAATCAGTGATGCTGATATCGATACGGCGGTGTCTACTTATACGAATAGCCCAAATCAAAAAACGAAAAAGGCGGCCTAAATTATGACTGAACTTTTTAATGATGCTAATTTTTGGGTTCTCATATCCTTTGTGATATTTATGGGTGTTGCCTATAAATACGGTAAGGACGCTGTTTTAAATTCACTCGATTCAAAAATCAATGATATTAAACGTGAATTAGACGAGGCCGAACGCCTCCGCGTCGATGCTCAGGAATTATTGGCCGAATATCAACGCAAGCACAAGGACGCCATGTCCGAGGCTGATAAAATTATCGCCGAGGCCAAAAAACATGCCGAAGATATCCGCCTGAAGGCCGAAGACGACATGAAACGCGCCAACGACCGCCGTGCATCTCAATTGGATGAAAAACTTGCCCGTTTGGAACAACAGGCAACGCAGGATATTCAGGCTTATACTGCAAAAATTGCCATTAATGCCGCTCGTGATATTCTATCCGATAAAATGGATGCGAAATCTGATAAAGACATTATTGCCAATGTGATGGGTAATGTGTCTAAAACTATTAACTAGTGCCCTTCATCATTAAAAAATTCAAATCCCCTTCTCCACATTTATGGTCATCGCGCAGGTGGACTGGTAAAAAAATTGGTTTGCTTGGTGGGTCGTTTAACCCCCCCCATAAAGGGCATATGCATATTGCCCAAACCGCATTACGCCGTCATAAATTTCACGCGGTGTGGTGGATGGTAAGCCCCCAAAACCCCTTAAAATCAGGCACAAATAATTTCCAAAAACGGTTCGCGATGACAAAAAAATTTGTTCGTCACCCCCGCATGATTGCGACTGATATTGAAACCAAATTAAACACGAATTACAGCTTTCAAACCGTTATTGAATTACAAAAACGATTTCCAAAAACTCAATTCACATGGATTGCGGGCATGGATAACGCTCGTATTTTTCATCGGTGGGATCAATGGCAATTATTGTTACGCCGTATTCCCTTTATATTTTTCAATCGTCCACCCAATAAAATGGCGCTGAATTCAAATATCATTCGCCTTTATCGTGGACAAAAAAATGTTCGATGGAGCCTAAAAGGCAAAACACGTAATATTTCATCAACCGCGTTGCGTCAAAATAAGTTTGCGCGCTTTTTCAAATCTGGGATATAATATAAAAATGAATAAAACACACACGCCCGATAAAATGCGGGATATTATTTTAGAGGCTCTTGATGATAATAAGGCCGAAGACATTGTTACAATTGATCTAGAGGGAAAATCCGCCATCGCTGATTTTATGATTATTGCCTCTGGGCGGTCATCACGCCATGTTGTTGGTTTATCAAATCATATTACCGAGGCCTTGGCCAAGGGTGGTTTTAACAAGGCCAAATTTGACGGTAAGGAAAACGGTGATTGGGTTTTGGGTGATGCGGGCGATGTGATTATTCACCTTTTCCGCCCCGAGGTTCGCGAATTTTATAACATTGAAAAAATATGGTGCGATCCTGACTTTTTAGAGGAATTCGAGGCCAAACGCGCCAGCCAAGTGCAACATCCCGCCGACGTATAAATCCGCATGCAAATAACCATTATTTGCCCATCATCCCTGACCAAAGAGTCCAACATCAAATCATTATGTGATGATTACATCAAACGCATGCATGACGATGTTAAATTTATCGAGGCCACCACGAAAATCAGCAAAAATGACAGCGACGACCTTGTTAAGAAAAAACAAGGTGAATCGCTTTTAATTCAATTGGATAAACTATCAACCCAAACCGCCATCATTGCCTTGGACGAACGCGGGCAAAAATTATCCAGTCCCGATCTAGCGAAAAAAATATCCAATCTCACGATTGAGGGCTATTCATCCCTATGCTTTGTGATTGGCGGCGCGTTTGGGTTATCGTCTGAGGTTTTAAATCGCGCCCATTTTAAATTATCCTTTGGCGCAATGGTGTGGCCTCACCGCCTTGTCGGGTTAATGTTATTAGAACAAATTTACCGTGCCCAACAAATTAATGCGGGTCACCCCTATCACAAAGAATAAATGCGCATTATAAATAAAGGCATGAAATTTTTCATTTTATGTTTCTTGATACTCTCAATGCCGTTGCCTTTATTGGCGCAAGACGACGCCGCATCAACACGTGAATCACTTTTATCCTTGGCGCGTTCAATCCGATTGGCCGAAAATCAAAATGATAAAATTGATAATGAGATTAAGCGGCTGCAAAATGAAACTGTTCTTTTACAAGAAAAAATAAAATTGCATATGTTTGAGACCGCCATGCATTACCATGCCTATCACGTCATTAAACAATCCCCTGCGCGTTTGTCATTTTTATTATCTGACCAATCAATGGGCAATTATTATCGCCATTTACGAACACAAGAAAACATAAAAAATATATTAAGTATTACATTATCAAACCATATTAATAATCTGAATTTGTACAATAATAATATTTTAATAATAGAGAGATATAAAGATGAAAAACAAACATTAACACTTACTGTCAACTCCTTGCTTGCGCAAATTAAGGATAAAAATTTATCACGCAAATCCCTTAATCTCATCACCCTTGATACGAAAAAATTAGAAAAAAAACACACTGAATTAAATAATTTGATTGCCGAATTAATTGACATCGACATTCCAAAATTTAATGCGCTCACCAAACCCATTTTTGCCTTGCCTGCATCAGGTGTGATTTCACAATTGAATGATGGCCTGTCTATTCGCGCCTCACAAAATGCCCTTGTGACCGCCCCTGCCGCAGGCATCGTGCTGTACGCCGCGCCCTTTAAAAATCTTGGAAATATCGTGATTATTGATCATGGATTTGGCTATCTCTCAATCCTACGCGGGTTAAGCGATATTTATGTTCAAAATGGTTTTCTCCTCAATGACAACGAACCGATTGGCATTATTGGTGGGGATGATTGGAATAAAGATGGAAAGAACGCTATGCTTTATTTCGAGCTTCGCTATAATAATGAATCAATAAACCCACTTGAAAAAATGACAGGCCTATAATTCCATGCGACTATTTCTTATCTTTACCTTTCTTATCACCGTCATTGCGGCGTCCACATCCTACGCACAGGATGAACGCACCGCAGGCGTAGAGTCAGAAGATCCTTACAAATACCTCAAATTATTTGGTGATGTGTTTGAACGCGTAAAGGCATTATACGTGGATGAATTAACCGATAAGGAACTGATTGAAAAGGCCATTGATGGCATGTTAACGGGTCTTGATCCTCATTCCGCGTATCTAAACGATGATGGATATGACGATATGAAGGTTCAAACACGCGGAACATTTGGTGGTTTGGGTATTGAGGTCACAATGGAAAATGGATTCGTCAAGGTTGTCTCCCCCATTGACGACACACCTGCCTATGAGGCCGGTGTTGAGGCCGGTGATTTGGTTACGCATTTGGATGGTAAACCCGTTATGGGGCTGTCTTTGTCCGAGGCCGTTGATAAAATGCGTGGAAAGGTTGGGACAATCATTGAACTGACCATTCGCCGCGAAAATGTGCCAGATGCATTAAAGATAAAAATCAAACGCGATATTATTAAAATCACATCTGTCCGCCACCGTATCGAAGGGGATATTGGATATATTCGAATCACAACCTTTAACCAACAAACAAGCCCGGGTGTTCAAAAGGCTGTTGATGATATCAAAAAAGAACTCGGTGATAAATTAATGGGCTATGTGATCGACCTACGCAATAACCCTGGCGGATTATTGACCGAGGCGATAAACGTGTCTGACTTTTTCCTAGAGCGTGGTGAGATTGTTTCAACACGCGGACGACAAGAAGAAGACACACGCCGTGACATGGCCGCATCTGGTGATTTGGCCGATGGCTTGCCGTTGGTTGTTTTGATTAACGGTGGATCCGCATCTGCATCCGAAATTGTTGCGG
Organism: uncultured Micavibrio sp.; assembly: GCA_964350795.1. Classification (GTDB taxonomy): domain Bacteria; phylum Pseudomonadota; class Alphaproteobacteria; order Micavibrionales; family UBA1664; genus UBA1664. The sequence goes on along the minus strand of CAYGLI010000040.1, from coordinate 9,811 downwards.
GCGCATTGCAAGACCACCGCCGCGCCGTTGTGATGGGTGAACCATCCTTTGGTAAAGGATCTGTACAAACTATTATTCCATTACCCGAAGACGGTGCTATGCGTTTAACAACCGCGCGATATTACACGCCATCTGGTCGATCCATTCAGGCAAAGGGAATTGTGCCCGATATCGTTGTTGAATTGGCAACTGTTGAGGCCATCGACACATCGGGCATGACCAAGGAATCTGACCTCAAAGGCGCCATCAGCAATGGCATGCCAGAGCGCGATGATGACGAGGCCACTGACGCCCACGAGGGTTTAAGCGATAAAGCAAAAGAGGACTATCAATTGCTTCGTGCAATCGATCTTCTGCGCGGTGTTGCGTTGTATAACAGCAACCTTCCAATGAAAATTGTTGAAACAGAAACGGATGAAAAAACTGACGATGCCTCATCCTCTGATCAATAAAACGGATAGTGTCCGTCAAGCAGGGCTTGGCCTTGGGCTTGGTCTGATTGCCGTTTTCGTATTGGCACAATTAATGCCAAACGATCCCTATTACAATCAGGATATGGTGTTTGATAGCGAGGTTATTTCACTTGCGCCGTCGACACCATCCATCACAGAAGATGAAGGCGACTTAACCAACCCATCCATTGATGAAGATAACGCCACCGCTCTTGACCAAATGGATGAAAATGCGCGTCACTATCCTTATTTCGCCATGCATAAGGCATCCCTGACGACCAAACAAATTAATGCCCTACAAAACAACACACCAACGCTCAGCGTGATTGTGAATAATGTTGGGCAGAGCCGATCTATTGCCGCCTCCATCCTTGAAAAATTACCCAATGATATCACCATTGCCCTATCGCCCTATACGCGCAACCACAATGAAGTCGTCAAACAATTTGATGAATATGGATTTGAAACATGGATTGATTTATCGGCAATCACGTTAAAAATACAATCAGACAAAGGGCGCTTGGCGCTTGACCCAACGGCAAATTTTGAGCGTAATATTAATTTACTCACGCAACAGCTTGAAAATAAAGATAATATCGCCGGTGTTGTTTTACCCAATCAATCCCTCATTACCGAAACCCCGCGCCTTTGGGGTGATATTGTTTTTGACTTATTCGCCAATGGTTATGGCATTTTGGATAACACCAAAAATATCACAAAACCTGATTTGTTTTTTCACGAGGATAAACGCGCCCCTTATATCAAGGGTGATTTTTTATTAGAGGAAACAATGACGCGTGACCAAATGAAATCTATGCTCTCGAACATCAGGAAAAAAACAATTGAACAGGGTAAAATGATTGTCACAATCACCCCGTCGACACCTGCAACACTTGACATTTTGGACGAATGGCTCAATTCTTTAGACAATGAAGGAATCACTCTTGTACCCCTTTCGGCACAGGCAATATTATAAAAAATTAAGGTTTGAATAACATGAATACCCCCGACTACACCAATTTACCCTATCGTTCATGCGTTGGCATTTTTCTAATCAATAACGATAATAAAATATTCGTGGGTGAACGGTTGGATAACCCGGGATCTTGGCAAATGCCACAAGGTGGCGTGAATGAGGGTGAGAGTTTTGAAGAAGCCGCCTTCCGCGAAATGCGCGAAGAGGTTGGCACAAACAAGGCTGAACTGCTCCGTATTTCCGATCAGGTTTACACCTATGACCTGCCCCATCATTTATTGGGAAAATTATGGCAGGGAAAATATAAAGGGCAGGAACAAAAATGGGTCGCCCTACGCTTTACGGGTGAAGAACGCGAAATCACGCTCTATGACGGTGTCCACCCCGAATTCATGAATTACCGTTGGGCGCATATTGATGATGTGTGCAACGACATAGTCCCATTCAAAGAAGAAACCTATCGTAGTGTGATTGCGGAATTTAAGGACCTGGTTGAGTAGACTTTTACAAGTCTTACATAGTCTTCTTTTAGCTTAAGAACTTCATGATTCTTAGAAGAACCAATTTCATCCAGTATAGCGCCGATTCTGCAAGCTGTGTTCTTGCGTTGTTCATACTGCCATGGGGTCATGTCGTTAGGCATTACAATATGTAACTTTGTCTCCTTATCAAAATCTGACAAACACTCAAGTTGTGGCTTAAAACGCTCTTTTCCTGCTATTTCCGTTCGCAAGTCTTCATAAACCCACTCTCGTGCGGCTTTTTCAATCTGTCGTACGTATCTTATTCCCGAATTTGAAAGTTCTTCACGCTCTTTACTTTGTGAATTTAAGGCTGCTTTTTGAAGGTAATCAAAAGAAACTAATGCTTCCTTGCTGTCACTATCGGAAAAAACGGCGACAAGCTCTGTAAAATTGTTTCCAAAAAAAGTAATAGTTCTATACTCAACGGCTTTAAAAAATTTATCTTTTATCATCTCTTTATACTTTAATTTATAATAATTAAATTAACTATAACACATGAGCAAAGGTTATGTCAAAAATTAATTCATCCCACTCCAACTTGGGTCAGACGCATCGCCTGGGGTTGGAACCATGCGTTCATTAAACCCTGTGACGTCAATCACATACGCCTTTGTATCACGGCGGTTACCGCGTGGAATTTCTTTAAAATAAGTCAGGTAACGACCGTTGGGTGCCCATGATGGTCCCTCGACATGGCGTGCGGTTGAAATTAAACGCTCGCCCGATCCATCGGGTTTAATCAAACCGATATAAAATTTACCATCCCGCATTTTGGTAAACGCAATGTAATCGCCGCGCGGTGACCAAACAGGTGATGCATAACGCCCCTTTTCAAACGTAATACGTTGAGGGTTAGAACCATCCGCATTCATAACGTACAGCTGTTGCGATCCACTGCGGTCACTTTCAAACACCACACGGTTATTATCGGGTGAGAATGATGGCGATGTATCAATATCACGCGTGTTGGTTAATTGGCGTTTTTGTCCATTGCGTAAATTCAACGTGTAAATATTGGACGTTCCATTTTGCGCCAATGACATGGCAACGTTATTCCCATCGGGTGAAAAACGGGGTGAGAATGTCATACCCGGAAAATCGCCCAAAACCCTTTGTTGACCTGTATCGATATTGTACAGATAAACGCGTGGTTTATTGTTCGCATACGACATGTAAACAATTTCCTGTGCATTGGGTGAAAATCGCGGTGTCAAAACCAAATAAGACCCATCCGTTAGAAAACGATGATTTGCTCCATCCTGATCCATAATCGCAAGGCGTTTAACACGGTTTTTCATGCCACCGCTTTCGGCGATATACACAATGCGTGTATCAAAAAATCCGTCTTCACCCGTCAGGCGTTTAAATATGGCATCCGATATAATATGCGCGATACGACGCCAATTATCGGTGTTGGTGGTATAGGACATCCCATCAATTTGCGTCCCCGACACAACATCAAACAACCGATAATCAACCTTATATTGCCCGTTTGGTTGCAATGAAATTTGCCCACTAACCAAGGCCTGCGCCCCCAATGGTTTCCATTCACCAAATCTGGGCCCTTCATTGGCCAATGATATTGGCGTTTGAATAAAGACATTTTCAGCCAAGGGTTTAAATAATCCTGAATATTCCAAATTATTTCGAATAATCCCTGCCATTTGATTGCCAATATTATCCGCCGCAAAAAAATTAGTCACCGCGATTGGCATCGCACTGACGCGACCACTGGTGATATCCACCTTTAATTGTGCCTGTGCGGTGATTGGGATCAGAAGAAATAAAGCCAGAAATAAACGTATCATTTTGCGAATCCTTTTCTTATATTTTTACCATGATGCAGGGTGATTGTGTATTTTTTGTGGCTATGCCTCTTAAAAATTTCGTGACTTTTCTATATTTCACTTTAAAACAAAGAGTATGCAACATGCGACAAAACAAACAGAGAATTCCCCCCCTCAACCCAAAACAATTTTGGATCGGATCAACATCCCTGCCGACATCAAACCGCTAAGCGATTCCGATATTAAACAATTGGCCACCGATGTGCGCAATCACGTCATTGAATCCGTTTCAAAAACAGGTGGCCATTTGGGCGCAGGTTTAGGCGTGGTTGAACTTACCACCGCCATTCATGCCGTTTTTGACACTCCCAAAGACAAATTAATTTGGGACGTTGGCCACCAATGTTACCCGCACAAGGTTTTGACAGGGCGTAAAGACCGTATGGACACCATCCGCCAAGGCAATGGATTATCAGGTTTCACCAAACGAAGTGAGTCTGAATATGACCCATTTGGCGCGGCGCATTCCTCAACATCAATATCGGCAGGCTTAGGCATGGCCGTTGCGCGCGATTTAAAGGGTCATGATAATCAAGTGATTGCCGTCATTGGCGATGGATCGATATCCGCAGGGATGGCCTATGAGGCCATGAATAATGCAGGTGATTTAAAATCGCGCCTGTTGGTTATCCTCAATGATAACGACATGTCCATCGCACCGCCAACGGGCGCAATGAGCCGATATTTAACGAATTTAGTCAGCGGTAAGCATTATAAAAATGTCCGCGAATTGGCAAAAAAGGCCGCGAGTATTCTGCCTGAACCTCTACAAAAGGCCGCTGCCCGTGCCGAAGAAACCGCGCGTGCTGCGCTTGGTGGTGGAACATTGTTCGAGGAAATGGGGTTCTATTACATCGGCCCTGTCGACGGTCATAATATGGATCACCTCCTCCCAATCCTAAGAAATATTCGCGACAGCGACCAAGACAAACCCGTTTTGTTACATGTCATCACACAAAAAGGCAAAGGCTACGCCCCCGCCGAAAATTCAGCAGACAAAATGCACGGCGTTGCCACATTTGATGTTGTGACGGGCAAACAGAATAAACCAAAGGCAAATGCCCCTGCATTCACTCGTGTTTTTGCCGATACGCTTGTCGATTTAGCAAAAAATGATGATAAAATCGTCGGCATCACCGCCGCCATGCCGGGGGGAACGGGCATGGACGTGTTTGGTGGTGCATTCCCTGAGCGTATGTTTGACGTTGGCATTGCCGAACAACATGCCGTGACATTTGCCGCGGGGTTAGCGACCGAGGGAATGAAACCATTTTGTGCCATTTATTCAACATTCCTTCAACGTGGATATGACCAAGTCGTCCATGATGTATGCATTCAAAACCTGCCCGTCAGATTTATGTTAGACCGCGCAGGGTTGGTTGGTGCGGACGGACAGACCCATGCAGGCGCGTTTGACACGGCGTATTTAGGGTGCTTGCCCAATATGATGTTGATGGCCGCCAGTGACGAGAGTGAGTTGGCACGCATGGTTGTCACCGCCAATCATTATGATACAGGGCCATGTGCCTTGCGCTTTCCACGCGGAAACGGATATGGCGTTGAGATACCCGAAAACCCAAAGGCCATAGAAGTTGGTAAAGGGCGGATTGTATATTCATCTGTCATCCTGAGCGATAGCGAAGGATCTCCCTTAGATTCTTCGTCGCAGCCTCCTCAGAATGGCAATATCGCCATCCTATCCTACGGCACACGCCTACAAGAATGCCTTGAGGCCGCGGATATGTTGAAAGAAAAAAATATCAATATCACCGTTGCGGACGCGCGATTTGCCAAACCATTGGATGAAAACCTCATCCGTGATTTGGTTGCCAACCATGACGCGTTAATAACTATCGAGGAAGGGTCAATCGGTGGATTCGGATCATTCGTTTTGGAATTTCTATCCGCCGAGGGGTTATTGGATAACGGCCTAAAAATCCGCACAATGCACCTGCCCGATATCTTTCAAGACCAAGACAAACCCGACAAACAATACGCACAGTCAGGATTGGATGCGAAGGCGATTGTGGAAAAAATTATTGACCTAATATAAATTATTATCTATCAATAATCCTATGACAAATTATGCTGATGCAGGAATTGAGTTAACACTTATTGATGGCAGTAAAATTGACTTTTATCCATCTGGCCTTATTACAGGTCAAGATGAAACATACTTACCCACGTTTTCACACAAAGATCAAAATGATGTAAAAAATGAACTAGAAAAACACGCATATGAACTTTTTAAGAGCCGATTGCTGAACAATCTTTCTATTCGATGCTACGGTTACTCTGTTCATATAGATAACAGCCCCGACAGTCTTTCTATTCCCTATTTTTCACCATTACCAAAATCAAGTTTTGAGTGCTCAGTGGATGTGTCTGGTTTATCAATACCTGTCACACGTATGTCTAAACCATCATCGAATGGTGAAATGTCTGCATCTAGGAACGGTATCTCAGGAAAAATAGAAACTGATAGCTTTTTAGTGCGCGAACAGCGAACAGCGAACAGCGATTAGAGAAGCACGAAACAAATTCGTTGAAAACGTTGAAGATGGCGAAAAAATATTTAACGAGGGTATGGATCAATTCAATCAACAATTACCCCAAATAAAAACAGAACTGATTAATGCGGGGAAAAAACATCTCGACTTACTTTCTGATTTTTATAAATCATCTTTAAAACGTCCAATTCAACAGCAAATATTTGAAACACCGTCTCAAAGAAATTTGCGATGGACCAAATTCAAACCTTGACAATAAAGGAAAATTGTCCTAAATTATTTTGATAGTATCCATTTTTTTAATGCATATTCTATGTTTAATTGAAAAATTTCTGCGCCCTCTGTGTCTTCTCTGCGACCTCTGCGTGAACGATACAATATTAATTTAAAGTGCAAACTTTAAACGACTTAAATTCCAAAAAATAATTTAAAATCAATACCTTAAATAATTAAAATTAAGTCTTTTAAGTCTATTTCCCAATTAACGTCGCGATATCCTCTGGCAAATCTGCCTCGAACGACATTAATTCCTCCGACCGTGGGTGGATGAATGAAATTTTATGCGCGTGAAGGGCTTGGCGTGGGAAATTCAAAATTGTATCTCGGTCAAAATTATCACCCAACCGCCCAACGCGTGAACATTGCAATGTTTTTTGCGCGCCATATATCGGGTCACCAATCAACGCGTGCCCTTTATGTTGCATATGCACACGGATTTGGTGGGTGCGCCCTGTCTCTAACTTACATTCCACCAATGACATGGCGTCATCGAATGTTTCCAATGTTTTGTAATGGGTAATTGCATTACGGCTAACCTGCGCGTCACCTCGTTTCACCGCCTGCCTCAAACGGTTTTTATGGTCACGGCCAACGGCAACATCAATTGTGCCAACGGGTGGAATGGGCACATCCCAAACCAGCGCAAGGTAAATGCGCGACAATGTCCTATCGGCCAATTGCGCCGATAAATGCGCATGGGCGTGATCGTTTTTGGCCACCAACATGCACCCCGATGTGTCCTTGTCCAACCGATGCACAATGCCGGGGCGTTTCACACCGCCGATGCCCGATAATGTATCCCCACAGTGATAGAGGAGCGCATTCACCAATGTCCCCGTCCAATTTCCTGCGGCGGGGTGGACGACCATGCCCACGGCCTTGTTGATAACAATTAAATCGTCATCCTCAAACAAAATATCCAATGGAATGTCTTCTGGTTCTGGGTCGCCGTCCTTGGCTTCTGGTATTTTACAACTAATCACCCATCCCTGCTCTACCCTCATGGATGGTTTTAATTTGGCGATGCCTTTCACGCGGATGCCTTCATTTTCAATTAATTGTTTAACGCGTTCCCGTGATAACCCATCAAATTTTTCAGTGCATAATTTATCAAGACGATCCCCCTCGTCCCATTCTGTCGCAACAATTTTTATAATCTCGTCATTCATGGTGATACAGATACTCTATTTCCCTGATTTATGAAAGCGCTGAGGTGAAAGAGCCCTTAAAACTGTTCCAGACACAGGCAAATGATGGTCAAGGATTTTCGCCATCACAATTTGCGCCCCATACAGGGATGATATAATGCCATGCGACCCATGCGCGGTGGATATATAAACATTATCCTGAGCATGTCCGATAATGGGAAACCTATCTTTTGATGCCGTTCGCAATGCTGCCCATCCCCCAATAACATCATTCATATTAAGGTTTTTATTTAATACCTCATTATATTTCTTTAAATTGTCTTCATGATCGTCTTGGCGAATATCGACAGCCGTATCCCAGGGTTGAAAACTCGCCCCTAAAACATGAAACCCATCTGGGGTTTTCGGTGTGATATACCCCCCAAAACAAATATTACTATCAATATCCGCCTGAGGTTTAACCCAACTCACCTGCCCCCGCACCGATGATAAGGGTAAATCATTACCATTTAATAATTCATTGACGCTATACCCATTCGCCAAGACAATAATATCCGCATCGATATCGCTCAGGCTTTCAACTTTATGATTAAGATGAATATCCGCATTTTCCGCTAATTTGTGGCATAATTTTTCAGGTGAAACACCCGCACCATCAGGATAATATAAATCCTCCCCAACGCGTTGAATATGATCTGCATGCCATCCTAAACTATCGATATATCCCGAAAATCGGCGATCCTTATCTTCATCCGTGCATAAATGCATCGATCCATGAATATTAAAATCAACATCATCCATTTGTGACAACATCCGTAAGGCATTGGCATAGGCGGCGGTGTAATAATCAGCCTGAGGCGACGCTTTCGCCGTCAGCTTTGGGTTGATCATTCCCAATTTTCCACCTGATGCGCCACTGGCTAAACTGTCACCCGTCTCGTAAATTGTCGCCTTTATCCCATACCGATTCGCCATATAGGCCATGGCACACCCTGCCAATCCACCACCAACAATGGCGATGGAGGAAATATTGTCATTCTTTAACTCGCTCGGTGAATCCTTTCGGTTAAACCGCCCACGCATCATATCGCGTTTTCGTCCGAATCCTTTGACCTTTTCAACCGTAAACCCTGCGCCCTCTAAACCACGTTTTACGAACCCTGCGGCGGTGAATGTTGCAAAAGTCGTTTGCGAATGCGACAAACGCGCCATATTTTCAAATAAAACATCGCTCCACATATCTGGGTTTTTAGCGGGCGTAAACCCATCCAAAAACCATGCATCAACCTGCCCAATCCATTGGGGAATAACATCAACAATATCACCAATCCATAATGTTAACGTCACGCGGTCATTCACATGTATTTGATGGGGGCCTGGGACGCGAATTGGATAAAGCGAGAGATAGCAGTCAATATAATTGCCAAGCTCATTCTGCCAAGGTGACAATGCCTCTCTAATTTGATTTTTCGATAACGGATATTTTTCAACAGATATAAAATATATTCTTTGGGTCGGCTCTGCCGTTTCTTCAAATAATTTCCAAGCACATAAAAAATTTAACCCCGTTCCAAATCCTGTTTCCGCAATCGTAAACACATCGCACCCCTGCCACGCATTAGGCAAGTCATTGCCGTTAAGAAAAACATGGTTTGTTTCCGCCATGCCGTCATCGACAGAGAAATAAACATCATCAAATTGTTGCGACCTTAAAACCGTCATATTTGCCTTTATAATAAAAATTGTCCCAAAAAGGAATAAACCTCTTTGGGACATATGGGGAAGGAGAATATCAATCTTATTGATGATTGAATTATATATTTGGTAAATACAAAGTGTAACTTATATATTGCCAAACTATTAATGATATGTGATAAACAAGGCATTCTATGATGTCAATATAAAAAACATCATAAAAAGTGATTTTTTTGTTGATTTATGATAAAGTATTGTGCAATAACTAATTACATAAATTTTATCGACAGAATAAAAAAGAAACGTAAGGATTAAACGTGACGATTACAACGGCACAAATGCGCGGCGCAAGAGGATTACTGAACTGGAGCCAGTCAGAA
>CAYGLI010000039.1:0-14862 GCA_964350795.1 uncultured Micavibrio sp. | reverse complement strand
TCAATCAACATCCGCAATGTTTTGTCATGCTTTGGCGATTTTTTATTATTTGGTTTTCTGGAATTTGTTTTTTTAGAAGGTTTTTTTTGTGTTTCGGTTTGAGTTTCACTCATAATTTTTCTCCGTTTTTATAGAACGGAAAGCCCAACCAGCCTTTTTATTATGTTAAGCGACAAACACGAATTCATTTTAAATGACCAGCGGATTTCCGCCATGTTTGTTGTTTGTTATCTCCTGTTTTATAAAGAGGCAACGTGGAATCAGTGTTTTATTGTTTGAACACCAGCACAATTGCGTTTAATTTTCAGGCGGTTTAAAACCTTTTAAATTCTTATTTATCGTGCATCATCATCGTTTTATCCATGACAAGTCGCTTTACACGATTTATAACAATGACATTACGTTGAATTTAGAAAATTAACAATCAAAAAATGATCCGCCTTCTATTAATTTTTATGCTTTTAATGATTTGCAATCCTTTGCAGGCGAATGACATCCAAAATATTCGTATGGGGGCGCATGCTGACAAAACACGACTTGTGATTGATTTTACGGGTAAAACGGATTTTCAGGTTCAAATACCCGAAAAAACAAATCATCTTGTAATTTATTTTAATGATAAAACCATCGCACCACCAACGCAATTCATACCCCCATTTGAATCAATGCGAACATCTGCTCAAAATGGATTCCTTAAAATAACAATACCAATGATATCCCCTCATAAAATTAAAAATGCTTATGTGATTAAGGGCGACCCACATCGGTTGGTCATTGATGTTGTGCAAGGAGAGGGCGATAATAGTATTCATGGACCATTGGTTTTAAATACAAAACAAACCCAAGCGCCGTCCAACACAAAAAAACCAATCATTATGATTGATGCAGGGCATGGCGGTAGAGACCCTGGCGCCATTTCGGCCAGTGGAATTTTGGAAAAGAATATTACATTATCAATCGCAAAAATATTCGCAAAATCATTAAATAACTCTGGGCGTTATCAGGCCAAAATGACGCGTGAGAAAGATGTGTTTGTCACCCTTCACAACCGTGTTGCTATGGCGGAAGAGGCAAAGGCGGATTTATTCATATCAATACACGCCGATTCCCTTCGTGGTGAGCATGCCGTTGGTGCAAGTGTTTATACATTATCAAAGGACGCGTCTGACGAACAAACCGCAAAATTGGCGGCGCGTGAAAATATGTCTGATGACACTATTTTTCAAGACGCGCAAACCGATATTCATTCCATTTTATTTGATATGGCCATGCGCGAAACACAAGGACAATCAAAAGAATTAGCGAACGACATCATTTTATCCCTGCAAAAATTTAACATCGATACATTAAAAGGGCCTTTACGCCATGCTGGGTTCGCCGTTTTAAAATCACCTGAAATTCCATCTGTTTTATTTGAGACTGGATTTTTATCAAATGAACAACAAGCGCAAAAATTAATTGATCCGTCATATCAAAAACAAATTTCAAACGCATTATTAAAGTCATTGGATAATTATTTTGGATTATGATGTCATCATTATTGGCGCAGGCGCGGCGGGATTAATGTGCGCCATCGAGGCGGGCAAGCGTGGGCGCAAAACATGCGTCATTGACCATTCCAAAAAACCAGCCGAGAAGATTAGAATTTCGGGTGGGGGCAGATGTAATTTTACAAATATCTACGCTAACCCAGAAACATTTTTATCAACCAACCCTCATTTTTGCAAATCGGCGTTATCGCGATACACGCAATATGATTTTATTGATATGGTTACACGTCATAACATCCCGTATCACGAAAAAAAATTAGGCCAGTTATTTTGTGATAATAAGGCGCAAGATATTATCGATATGTTGGTTGGTGAATGCACCGATAACGGCGTTGCAATTCACCTTGAAACATCTATTTCGAGTATTAAAAAAACGGATGATGGGTATTCGCTTTATTGTCATTCTGAACGAAGTGAAGAATCTTTGACTAATGCGAATGAGATCCTTCGCGATGCTCAGGATGACAAGATATCTTGCCAATCACTCGTCATTGCCTGCGGTGGCCTGTCCATTCCAAAAATTGGTGCGACAGGATTTGGATATGATATCGCGCGCCAATTTGGGCATTCCATTATTGATACACGCGCAGGGTTGGTGCCCCTCACATTCCAAAATGAATTGCTTGATATGTGCAAGGAATTAACGGGACTATCCGCCGAGGCATGTGTTTATGCAGCGGATAAAACATCATTCGCCGAAGGGTTATTATTCACCCATCGCGGTTTAAGTGGGCCATCGATTTTGCAAATTTCATCTTATTGGAAAGAGGGCGAGGAGATCATTGTTAACCTTGTCCCCGACAAGGATATTTTAGGATTTCTTAAATCACGCCGTGATACGCAACCAAAACAAGATATTCAAAATGCCTTAAGCGAGCATTTGCCAAAACGATTGGTTGCGTCCATTTGTGATGGATTAAACATTAATGGTCGTTTAGCCGATTTATCAAATAACGCATTAACATTAGTGTCCGACCACATAAACCAATGGCACATCACACCCAATGGATCGGAAGGATACCGCACCGCCGAGGTGACATTGGGCGGTGTAAACACGAATGAATTATCATCCAAAACGATGGAATCAAAATTATCAAACGGACTCTATTTCATTGGCGAAGTCGTCGACGTCACAGGCCATTTAGGTGGATTCAATTTCCAATGGGCATGGTCATCAGGATGGGCGTGCGGTCAGGTGGTTTAAAAAAGGGAGCAATTAAGCTCCCCTTTTTTAAATCTATTTAAGCCGCTTTTTTGCGGTTGCGATTTGGGTTTGGTTGGCTGCCTAAATTTGGTTTGCCTTTACCGCCGTTTGATTTGTTACCACCAAATTTTTGGCCCTTTGGTTTTTCACCCCAAGTTTTCTTTTTTGGTGCGCCGTCGGCTGAACGAGGTTTATCACCCCATGTTTTTTTAGCGGCTGGCTTTCCGCCTTCTTGTTTTTCGAAACGTGGCTTATCGCCCCATGTTTTCTTGGGCGCACCATCAGCAGAGCGAGGCTTATCACCCCATGTCTTTTTCTTTTGACCATCGGCGGATGGTTTGTCGCCCCATGATTTCTTTTTGAAACCATTTGGCTTGCCACCTTCGGCAACTTTGTCAAAGCGAGGCTTGTCACCCCATGATTTTTTCGGTTCACTGCCTGATGTATTGCGATCATCTCGCTTTTGACCACCAAACGAACGACCTTCTGAGGCGCCATTTTTCTTCCAACGGCCTTTTTTCTCAAATGGTTTTTTCTGACCATTATTTGGACGTCCGCCGCGGCCGTTAGATCGTCCACCCTCGTTATCATTTGATTTGAGACCCAGTAGGTTTTCAATTTCACGCCATATGCGGTTATCCGCAGGGGATATAAATGATAATGCAGAACCCGTTGCACCGGCACGACCCGTACGACCCATACGGTGGATATAATCCTCCGCAACCTGAGGTAAATCATGGTTAATCACGTGTTCAATATGTGGAACGTCCAACCCACGTGCCGCGATGTCGGTCGCACATAGAATACGGAATTTTTTATCACGGAACGATTTCATAACCTGGTCACGTTTGCGTTGGCGTAAATCACCATGCAATGCATCGGCGGTAAATCCGTCTTCGCGTAAGCGTTTAGCCATTTTTTCAGTTCCATATTTTGTTTTCACAAAAATGATAACCGTGCCATCGCGTTCGTTTAATTGACGAACCATTTCATCATGTTTTTTCTCATGATTAATGCGCATCACTTCTTGTTTGATAATTGGCGCAACGATGTTTGTTTCACCCATTGAAATACGTTCAGGGTTTGTCAAATACGCGTTTGCAATTTGAACAATCGCCTGCGGCATTGTTGCGGAAAACAGCAATGTCTGACGCTCTTGCGGAAGGTGTTTTTTAATACGTTCCAATTGAACGCCAAAACCCATATCCAACATACGATCTGTTTCATCCAATACTAAAAACGCAGCATTTGATAAATCCATCATCTTTTTATCCAAGTGATCGTTAATACGGCCCGGTGTTCCAACGATGATACGTGGACGGTTTTTTAATTGTGCAAATTGTTTCGCATATGGCTCACCACCAATAATGAATGCCGTTTTCATGTTATGTTGATTACCAATCATATCACGGATGGCATCTAAAACTTGTTTCGCAAGTTCACGTGTTGGTGTCAAAACCAAAGCCGTTTTGGCGGGGTTGCGAATCAACATTTCAATCATTGGAATTGAAAACGCGCCCGTTTTACCAGTTCCCGTTTGGGCAGACCCCAAAATATCGCGGCCTTTTAAGGCCAGCGGAATTGCGGCCTGTTGAATTGGTGTTGGTGTATCAAAACCCATCTTATCAAGGGCTGTCATAATTGGTTCGGATAAGCCGAAGTCTTTGAAATTTGTCATTTCATGTCTCTTTCATATACAAAGCATTTAAGTCCGCTTTAACGCGGGTGGCCATTTTTGGCTCAACTATAAATTTGAACTTTGCATTGAAAAATCAGATCATGATTTTCGGGGTAAGCTCTACACTCATAGGGTAAGTGTCGCTTTTGAAACACTTGAAATCATGTTATTGCATACATGCTGTGGATAAGTCAAGGTTTATTGACACTGCTATTTTATTAGGTTAAGAATTCCTTATGGATATAAAAAAATTAACAGATAATTATACACCTTTTATTTTACCAGATGATAAATCTATTTCTCTTGATTTTTCCGAAGGCCTGATAAAAATTTCATCAGGGCAAGCCTTACTGGGCTTTTTTTCGCATTATTACGATCATGATTTTTTTAAAAAAATTGAATGGGCAAACAGACCTGATTTTAAACCACTGGAACCAAACGAAAATGGTTTAATGGTTAATAATATGAAAGGTAACGTCATTGCGCAAGAATCTTTAGACGCCGCTTTAGATGCTTATAATGCAACAGGGCTAAGATTTTTATTTAATAAAAACTCAATAAAAGCTACAAATGATGTTTTGTTTATGCTTGGCTTTGAAAGCGCATATGATGCAGAAGAAACACCCCAATACGTTGTTGCCGTCGATAATAAACGACAAGCAGATATTCCAAAACAATTCAAATCATTCAAAAATGGTTGGAATGCTGTTGATCATGGATATGGTTCTGTATTTCCACAGGTTGTAAGTTATCTTCCTACGCCGAAAGTTTTAGGAATGTCATTGACTACAACGGGTAATTTTAAAAAATATATTCCTCTATAAGAATTACTCGTGAATCGATTTTTTCGCAATATCGGATTCTGGTTTGGCTTTTTTGCCTGTTGCCCATTCCATGTGTGCGCGCGTCGTATGTGCGCCAAGCAATAAAATCATAAATGCATAAGACACCCATAACATCATCAACGTGATTGAACCCGCCGCGCCAAAGGCTGATTGCGGGTCAGTGAGTGTGAAAAAAGTCGTAATTGCGGTTTGCCCCAACGTAAAAAATGCCGCCGATACAACCGCGCCGATTGCGGATGATGACCACAAAATAACAGCATCAGGCACGATTTTAAATATCAATGTGAACAATAAAACCACAATCCCAAACATCACCACGCGGTTAATAATGACCATGGTATCAATGTTGATATAGGGGATTTTAATCGCAATATAATCCGCCAAAATCGCCATGATGGATGTGACGGATAATGTTACCAACAACATGAAACCCACAAATAAAACAAGCGCAAGGGACATCAGGCGTTTCTTAATCACATGAAAAAATTTGGATGATTTTTTAATTTCAACATCCCATATATAATTGAGCGAGCGTTGCAATTGCATAAAAAACCGAGTCGCCCCAAATAATATTGTCCCCGCACCAATGGCGAGGGTAAACCAACTGCTTTTGGTTAAACTCAAACTTTCCATCGTAGATTTTAGGTTGAGCGATAATTCCTGCCCAATAAATCCTGCAATCATAGTGTTAATTTCCGCGTCAACCAACGCCTTCTCATAAAACAAAGACGCCATGACCGACATCACAATAATCAACCCCGGCAACGAAAACACCGCATAATAAGCCGCCGCCGCGGATTGAGAAAATGAATTTTCATTCAGCCACGCAGAAAGAATGTTTTTGAGGATTTTATACAGGTGTTTCATTGATATGCAGTATGACGGAAAAAGCGCCCTAACGCCAAGACATAAAAAAACCCCGCAATAATAGCGGGGTTTAATTTAATCACTTAATAAATATTAGTAAGTTGCGGCTTCCGCATCAACCTCTGCTTCAACTTCAACGGCGGCGTCGCCTTCAACGTCTGTTTCTTCAACAACTGGGCATTCCATTTCAACGCCTTGCTCGTCCAAGCATACTTCAACAACTTGTTCAGCTTCTGTTTCAACCATTTCTTCTGTTGCCATTGCTGGAACCGCAAGACCTAATGCAAACACTGATAATGCCAATAGTAAAAATTTATTCATTTTATTTTATTTTCCTTAAATATAACTTGTTTCCCCTTGCCTTTTATGGCTCAGCTTAATGCACATTATCCACTTAATTGTGGCAAAATAATAGCAATATATTTTTGTATTCGGCGCGTCTTTATTCATGTATTTTTAATCATGTTATCGTATCAACACGCCTATCATGCCGGAAACCTTGCCGACCTTCATAAACATCAATTCTTGGTCAAAATTCTGTCGCACATGGTTGCAAAGGATAAGGCCATAACCTATATCGAAACCCATGCAGGGCGTGGTTTATATGACCTTCAATCCACCGAGGCACAAAAGACGGGGGAGGCACAGGCCGGCATTTTGCGTGCCAACCAAACGGATTTGAACACTGATTATCAGGCGATTTTGCAAACCATTAAACAAAACCATGGTGTGAATGCATACCCAGGGTCACCCATGATTGGCGCATCCATTCTGCGGTCATATGATAAAATACATTTGGCCGAATTACACCCTCAGGAATTTACGGCACTACAATCCACATTCAATAATGATAAACGCATCACGATGGTGCGCGAGGATGGTTTTGATATGGCCTTATCAATTTGTCCGCCAAAAACAAAACGCGGCCTTGTACTCATCGACCCATCATACGAAATTAAAACCGAATATTATGAGATCCCCAAACGTATCACACAATTACACAAAAAATGGAATACAGGCGTGATTATGCTGTGGTATCCCATCTTGCCATCCATGGCGCATATTGAAATGGTTGAAACATTGAAAAAAGTGGACTACCCAAAGGCCACAATAAACGAAGTGATGTTCGAAAGCGGCCTAAACAACCACCGCCTAAAAGGCAGTGGACTGTTTGTGATTAATACGCCGCCCCTTTTATAACTTAACCCCGACTCGCCTTCTTACGCTCATGCGATAGCAAAAATTTCTTGCGCAAGCGCAATGATACTGGTGTCACTTCCAACAATTCGTCTTCGTTGATGTAGGACATCATGTCCTCTAGACTCATGATTTTCGGCGGGGTTAATTTGACCGCTTCGTCTGTACCACTGGCACGGACGTTGGTTAATTGCTTCCCTTTTAACACATTCACTTCCAAATCATTATCGCGGTTATGTTGTCCGATAATCATGCCCATATAAACGGGGGTTTGGTGACCAACAAACATGATTCCGCGATCTTGGAGGTTGAAAAGCGCATATGCAACGGCGGTTCCTGTGTCAGTTGAAATTAAAACTCCGCTGTGGCGACCCGTGATATCACCCTTATACGGTGCGTAATCATGGAAAATACGGTTTAACACCCCTGTTCCACGCGTATCGGTCAAAAATTGAGATTGATATCCGATTAATCCACGTGAAGGTGCATGGAAAATAATGCGTTGTTTGCCTGCGCCTGATGATCGCATATCAATCATTTCGGCCTTACGCTTGTTCATTTTATCAACAACGGTTGAGGCGTATTCTTCGTCAACATCGATTGTGACTTCTTCGATAGGCTCTAAACGCTCGCCATTTTCTTCCTTATACAAAACACGCGGACGCGACACGGTCATTTCAAACCCTTCGCGGCGCATTGTTTCAATCAACACACCTAATTGTAGCTCGCCTCGGCCACCAATTTCAAACGCGTCTTTATCATCCGATTCCTTGAACGTAATCGCAACATTCACCTCGGCCTCGGCCTTTAGGCGGTCACGGATTGCCGTTGATGTTACTTTTTTACCTTCTTTACCTGCAAACGGAGAATCGTTAACGGTAATCATCACCGCCATTGTTGGTGGGTCGATCGGTGTTGATTTCACAGGTTGCGTTAATGCCGGTGCACCAATTGTATCGGCAACCGATGCCTTGCTTAAACCCGCAATACAAATAATGTCGCCGACATTCACCTCGTTCACGCCAACGCGTTCTGTGCCATCGAATGTTAATAATTTTGTTAAGCGGCCTGTTTCAATTGTTTTACCATCTAAATCCATGGCCTTAACAGGGTCATTCACCTTGGCAGATCCAGAAATCACACGCCCTGTCAAACAACGACCCAAAAATGGGTCAGAGTCTAACAATGTCGCCAACATCGCAAATGGTGCATTTTTATCGCCTGTTGGGGCCTTAACATGTGTCATAACCAAGTCCAATAATGGCGTCAAATCCTTGCGCTCGTCGGCTAATTCCTTTACGCACCACCCATTACGACCTGATGCGTATAAGATTGGGAAATCCAATTGCTCGTCATTGGCGTCTAAGGATACAAATAGGTCGAACACTTCGTCTACAACCTCTTCGGCACGTTCGTCCGCACGGTCAATTTTATTGATAATCACAATAGGTTTTAACCCTTGTTTCAATGCCTTACCCAAAACAAATTTCGTTTGTGGCATTGGGCCTTCGGCGGCATCCGTCAACAAGATAACACCATCCGCCATGTGCAAAACACGTTCAACCTCACCACCGAAATCGGCGTGCCCGGGTGTGTCAATAATATTAATCCGTGCATCACCCCATTGAATGGATGTTGGTTTCGCCAAAATTGTAATACCACGTTCTTTTTCAAGATCACCAGAATCCATCACACAAACATCGACAGCCTGATTTTCACGAAAAGTCCCTGTTTGTTTCATCAGAGAGTCAATCAACGTTGTTTTGCCATGGTCAACGTGGGCAATAATGGCGATATTTCTTAATTCTTGGGTCATAATATGTGTCCTATTTTTATCTTTGGCGTATCAATACATAAATTAGATGCAAAAGGGAAGAAAAAACGACATTCCAATTGGCATTGGCGTTTTAAATTTTTTGAAATGCAAAGTTTTTCTTGTCACCCCATATCGTCATTGCGGCGAAGGCCGCAATCCATGCGAACCATCCCATAGACTCTGCCCTTCGCCAGGGTGACAGTATTTGTTAAAATCAAAACAAAACTTTGCGTGACTTTGCGCGACTTTGCGTTTAATTTTTAAACATGACACAATTCACACTCCCCAAATGGTTTGACGCGCACACTCACCTTCGCCAAGGTGATTTGATGCGCCCTATTATTCAATCGCAAATCGATATGGGATGTTACGCCCTGTTGGCGATGCCCAACACCAAACCACCTGTTGGAAAAATCAAAAAATCGGATGATGGCGACATGTGGAGCATTGAGGAATATCGCGAGATGATTTTGGCTGAAGGTAACATTGACCATTTATTCACCCCCCTTTATTTAACCAAAAACACAACCGTTAAAATGATTGAGGATGGCGCGAAATCTGGGTTATTAAAATCAATTAAATATTACCCACCGCACGGCACAACCAATGCCGACCATGGTGTACCGATGGAGGATTTTTTAATATCCGATTTACCACAGGCCATGGTGGATAATGGCATTATCCTTAATATCCATGGTGAAGAACACGGATTATGTGCCGAAGATTATTTTAACCGTGAAAGCAATGCTGAGGAATTTTTCTATCGTGAACGCATGCCAAAATTGGTTGCCGAGCACCCTTATTTGAAAATTGTATGCGAACATATCACGACAAAGGTTGCGCGCGATTTTGTATTAAATTGCGGTGATAATGTGGGTGCAACAATCACACCGCAACATTTACTCTATACCGTTGGACATTTAATTCAAGGATTAAAATATCACCTCTTCTGCCTGCCCGTTGTGAAATTTGACGATGATCGTGATGCCTTACGAACCGCCGTCACCACCCCAGATCAAACCAAGTTTTTTGCGGGAACGGACAGCGCCGCCCACACCGAAAAATGCACCCCATGCGGTTGTGCCGCGGGATGTTTTACGGGCGGAATTGCACCACAACTATACGCACAGGCGTTTGAAGAAGCCGGATTGGATTTATCACGTGTTGACCATGAATTAATGTTCAAAAATTTCCTGTGTCATAACGCGCCTGATTTTTATGGGATTGAGAGATCGACAGAAACATTCACCCTGGTAAAAACACCACAAAAAATGGAAATGATTGGTGATATTACGCCCCTGCCGTTGGGTTTAGGGCAAGATACAATTCCTTGGTCGATTATCCTGTCATCCTGAACGAAGTGAAGGATCTCTTGGCAATGGGGTCTTCGCCTGCGGCTCAGAATGACAAAATAGAAAGATAAAACTATGTTCGACATATCAGATATATTCAACCAACCCCACTACATCTTCATCGCCGTTGTAGTGATCATCATGATTGCGGGGTTTATCCGCGGGGCACGCAAAATGCCGTATCGCGCGGCGGGGACATTATTAACCAACGCGGAGTTGCGATTTTACGACACCTTAAAACAAGCCATCAACCATGACACCCATATTTGCATGAAGGTTCGTATGGGTGACCTCATCACCTGTTCCGACGCCGAATGGAAGGCAGGCTGGGGCCCAAGGGTTAGCGCAAAACACATTGATTTTGTGCTGATCGACAAACTATCAACCGACATTAAATGTGCG
The DNA here is from genome assembly GCA_964350795.1 of uncultured Micavibrio sp. GTDB lineage: Bacteria > Pseudomonadota > Alphaproteobacteria > Micavibrionales > UBA1664 > UBA1664. The sequence goes on along the minus strand of CAYGLI010000039.1, from coordinate 3,951 downwards.
ATTGAGCTGGACGATTCTACCCACCGCACAAACCGCAACCGCATCGACCGCGATAAATTCGTGAACAAGGCGTTTGATGTCGCGGGTGTTCCGTTACTGAGGATTGATGTGAGACGGAGTTATGATGTTGAGGGACTAAAAAGAGAAATTAAGCAGCTAGCGTAAATCTGTTCGCAGGACAAACTTTCGTAGTTGCATACCACCGACCATGATCTTCATTATATTCGGCTTTATGACCAACAACGATCCCCGCAACAATTTCTTCTTTTGGTATATCGTCCTTATGTGGATTTCCACGCACAAGTAAAACTTGACCAATTGAATCAGGCGTTGTCGTTAACACATTGCGTTTATATAATTCCTCTAATTCATTTTCTTCTGAATCAACCCATGAATGCATACGCCAAGCACCATCATATTTTTGTTGGCCAAAATAAACGCTATCATGAGAAAAATGCAATTCAGAATAATTAGAGGGATCAGTACCTTCGCGATATACAAGATTATCAGGATAATGTCTCTCAGGTCCATCCAAAACTTTACGTCCTTTGATCAAGGATTCTAAATTAAAATTAGCCCGCGCATAGTGCTTAATATTTTCTGTTGGTGGAACAATGAAAGATACTGCAGGAATAGCTAGCGTCATAGGAGTTTTTACTTCTTTTTGAGTGAAAAAACCGTTACTCGCAATAACGCCTGTGACATCACCATTTTCTAAAACAACCAATTTACCGATATCATTAACATCAGATATAGACTCTTTATTTTCATCAAGAGGAACAATTCCAATAGCACCATGAAATATTTCATCGTCTTTACTATCTCGAAAGACCATACCTGATCTTTTTACATACCCAATTTTTTCTTTTGTTCCATCTGCTTCTTCTATAAACACATGTTTTCCAAAACTTCCACCATTTTTTAAACGTGGAAATTGACGCATTTGCGTGTAACTAAGACTATGTTCATCAAGGACGTTTCGTCCATCCAAACGTGAAACATCAAAAAAATCGTTTTTTACTGCATGAATAACATGTCTAAATTCATCTGGCTTAACTTCGTAATACATAAAAACATTACGCAAATTTTTATGGTTTGTGTCAAGTAATAAATCTACTCAAACAATCGCTCGGGCGAAACCGCGAATGTAAATCCATTCTTTTCCTGCCATGTGTGGATAATATCGCGGTCTAGTTTTGGTAAATGTTTATCCAACATACGGACACAGGGGACGAGGGAATAGTCGCGGTCTAATGATTTTGTCACGCGTTTGTGACCGTTTAGAATGACGTAGAAACCATCCTTACGCACCGCAGTGACCGTGCTGTTCAAATCACGTTTGTGTTTAGATGGAATGAGGTTACGCGCCCCGACCCAGAAATGGTCATATGGTTTTCCGATTAACCAATCCTTTATCGCGTCATTGGCGACAATTTGGATTGCTTCGGGCGTCACATCCGTTGTTTCGATGACCAGATCATAATTATCTTGGTCTTCGATATCGACATTATAATATTTTTGAAACCGTTCACGTTCCGATAATTTGCGATCTTTTAACCCGCGTAATGTTGCGTCAAAATCGCCGTATTTTTCTTCGGATCGGTTTGCCGCGATAATACGTTCGGCGGCCAAAACAGGGTTAACCTCAAGTTTGATTTTAAAACTTTCAGGGATAAAATGCCACGCCATGCGCGAATCGATAACCAGATTTTTATCCGTTTCAGATAGTTTTTTAAAGTTCCCATCAATTTCATCATCGATTGATTTATCCGTTTCGGCCAATTTATTCAACTCTAACGTCGTTATTCCGCGTTGCTCGGCCATTTTGCGTTGGATTTTCCCTGTGGAATAGGCCTCCGCCCCCCAATAATCAACTAATGCGTTGGCCAAAACGGACTTTCCGCCGCCTAAATCGCCTGAAATTGTTATGATAAGGGGTCTGTTTATTCGATGCATGGTGAATTTTACGCATTTTTACAATGAAATCAAACTGTAAATACTTGACCTGCATATCTTTTATCGTGCAATGTAAGGGCATAAAGGAAATGGGTGAGAGGTTAATAACATGACAAAATCGGAATTAGTGGCAAAACTGGCCAATAAAAACCCCCAACTCTATATTCGCGATGTCGAAACAATTGTTGATACAATCATTGACGAGATGTCAAACGCATTGGTTCGCGGCGACAGGGTTGAGTTGCGCGGATTTGGTGCGTTTTCAGTGAAGGAACGCGAAGCCAGAATGGGGCGCAACCCACGCACAGGAGAATCCGTTCAGGTTGAGGCAAAACGTATGCCCGCATTCAAGGCAGGGAAAATGCTTCGTGACCGTTTGAACGAGGATAAATAAGCCGCCATGTTTGGTGTAAAGGTTTTTAAATATCTGCTTAAAATCCCTGCAATTATATTTATTGTTGGGTTTGTGGTTTTGAATCAACAGGACACAGAATTAAGAATTTCAGTTTTCACTGATCCAATAATACTTCCCCTATGGATACTAGGTTTGGTTTTATTTGGTGTTGGGTTTTCGGTTGGTGCGCTATTGCTATGGCTCAACAGTTGGCCTGTGCGTAAAGAATTAAAAACCACAAAGAAAAAATTAGCCGAAGCCGAAAAAGATTTAGAAACATTAAACGACACAGTCCACGACAATCAAATCGACCAATTAGAAAAACCAGAATAACTAAAAAACTGCGTTCCCCGCAAAAGCGGGGATCTAAAAAACGCGCAACAGATCCCCGCCTTCGCGGGGAAGACAAAAGAGATGAAAAAATGACTTCCAACCTTCCAAAAATATTCTGCGCCATTGATACAAATGATATCAACATCGCCATTCAAACCGCGCAATCGATTGAGGGATTATGCGGCATTAAATTAGGCCTAGAATTTTTTAACGCACATGGCGTTAAGGGGGTGAAGGATGTCATGAAATCGGTCGGCGACGTGCCATTATTCCTCGATTTAAAATATCACGATATCCCAAACACCGTTGCGGGGGCAATCCGCGCCGTGACTTATCGTTTAAAACCCGCCTATATTAATGTGCATGCGACAGGTGGGCTTGAGATGATGAAGGCCGCCAAGGACGCATGCCCACCCGAAACAAAATTATTGGCCGTCACCGTTTTAACATCCATTGATGCAGAAACATTGGACAGCGTCGGACAAGGCGTTGACCCAAAATCCCAAGTTGAACGTCTGGCGAAATTAGCCAAAGACGCAGGATGTGACGGCGTTGTATGTTCATCCCACGAAATCGAAACCATCCGCGCGGTGTGTGGTGATGATTTTATCACAATGGTACCAGGCATCCGCCCCGCAGGCACAGACGCAGGCGACCAAAAACGCATCATGACCCCGCGCGAGGCCATGGACAAAGGCGCAACGCATTTGGTCATTGGCCGCCCAATTACGCAGGCAGATAATCCAGCGGAAATGGCGCGAGATATTATCGGAACACTCTAACCTTGACACCGCCCCCCTCAATCTGGGATAAATGGCGGTTGAAAATAATAAGGAATAATAAACAGCATGAGCAATTGGTTAACCAGCTTTATCCGTCCGAAAATCAATCCCTTTGGGAATAAGGTTAAGGATGTCCCCGATAATTTGTGGGAAAAATGCCCTGCATGTGATGGTATGTTGTTCCACCGTGAATTAAAGGCATCGCAATATGTGTGCTATCACTGCGACCATCATTTACGCATTGATGTCGAGGAACGCCTTGAAAATCTATTTGATAATGGTGATTACAAACGTCTGCCCGTTCCCAAGGTGCCTGTTGACCCCTTGAAATTCAAGGATAAGAAAAAATATGCTGACCGCCTTACGGATGCTCAGAAAAAGCGTAATCGCAAGGACGCGATTGTTGTTGCCGAAGGTGAAATTCAAGGACAAGGGGCCATTATTGCCGCATTTGATTTTAAATTTATGGGTGGGTCAATGGGGGCG